>DATGLJ010000121.1:0-9756 GCA_035294185.1 Occallatibacter sp.
TTCCGGCAGCCTGGACGCGCCGTCCGGCCCGGCGCAAGAGACTGAAGCGTTGAATCAGCCTCCATTCCGCCGGATGCGTTTCGATGGCCGGCGCACTGCGTCCGGGACGGAATGTGGAATGCCGCGCCAGCGGATGCTTCGACGCAGATCCCTTCCCCAGCCTTGCGTCAGCGAGATGCAGGCAGGCTCCACCCGCCAGCCTGCATCTCGGCTTTTTGCGGCCGAAGCTTCGCAGTTCCCGGTCTATAGTTGCCGGCGATTCTGTAGGTGTTGTTTCCCGTTAGCTGCGAAAGCGCCTTTGCGACGGGCGCGCGGCATTGTGGCGTCTGGCTGCTCCCGAAATGGACTTTCTGTAACGATGGCGGCCCGACTCGGCGCGCAACAGGTTGCCGCAGGATGCGAGAATTGCTGGTGAGCGCTCAACGACTCTCACCTTGAGGATAACTGTTGCATGCTGAAAGTTCTGTCGACCCACCTTTTTCTGCACCACCGGCTGCATCCTGGCCTGCTGGAGATGGCTGCCCGAGGCGGCGCCGAAGCGATCGAGATTTTTGCCGCGCGGCAGCACTTCGACTACACCAGCCGCGAGGAGGTGCGGGAACTGGGCGAGTGGTTCGCTTCGAATCCAGTGCGGACTTTTTCGATGCATGCGCCGCTCTATCCGGATCGCGAAATGGGCCGGGCGGGCGCGCCGGGCGTGAATCTCGTTCACGCGGAGAAATCCCGGCGGATTGAAGCGATGGACGAGGTCAAGCGAGCGGTTGAGGCCGCCGAGCATCTGCCGTTCGGTCACATGGTGGTGCATCTGGGCGAGCAGACGGATGCCTGGTCGCAGCGGACGATGGAATATGCGCTGACGGCGCTCGAGCACCTGGGGGCGTTTGCGCGGCCGCTGGGCGTGCGGCTGCTGATCGAAAACCTGGTGAGCGAGGCTACCGCGCCCGAGCACCTGATGACGATTTTGCAGGTGGGTCATCTGGATAACGTGGGCGTATGCCTGGATCTGGGGCACGCGCACATTACCGTCGGCGTGCGCGAGGCCATAGCGACGCTCGGAGGCCGCATTGCCAGCGTGCATGTGCACGACAACCGCGGCGCGCGCGATGAGCACCTTTGGCCCGGGGATGGAACAATCGATTGGGCTGCCGCGGCCGAGCAATTGAATGCGCTGGCAACGCCTCCCGCTGCGGTGCTGGAGATCGGCTACGGTCTTTACGATCCGCACACCGCGCAGGGGCTGATCGAGAAAGGGTTCCGCAAGATCACGAGCTAGCTGCCGCGGCCTGCGCCCTCGCAAGGGCGTCTTCCCGGATTCCTCGATTTCCTGCCAGCCGGCCCGGCGCGCCGCCTGCCGCGCCGCCTTTTTGCCCGGTCTGCTGCGATCCGCCGGTGCATTTACACTGATATGCGGAGAGTTTTGTGAATTTCGAGAAAGTACTGACCAGGATTTTCGGCACCTCCAACGAGCGCATTGTCAAGCGGCTGATGCCGATCGTCGCGCAGATCAACGCGTTGGAGCCGGAAATCGAAAAGCTCTCGGACGAGCAGCTGAAGGCCAAGACAGCCGAGTTCCGGGCGCGCATTGCCCAGCGGCTTGAAGGGCTGACCGATAAGGAAGAAATCAGGAAAGCCGAGCAGGCGGCGCTTGACGAGATCCTGCCCGAGGCCTTTGCGGTGGTGCGTGAGGCAGGCTGGCGCACGCTGCAAATGCGCCACTTTGACGTGCAGCTGATCGGCGGCATGGTGCTGCACCAGGGCAAGATTGCCGAGATGAAGACCGGCGAAGGCAAGACGCTCGTTGCCACCTTGCCCTGTTATCTGAATGCGCTCGCCGGCAGGGGCGTGCACGTGGTAACCGTGAATGATTACCTGGCCAAGCGCGACGCCGAGTGGATGGGCAAGATTTACGAATTCCTCGGGCTTACGGTGGGCGTCATTGTTCACGATCTCGACGACAACCAGCGCCGGGAGGCTTACGCAGCCGACATCACCTACGGCACCAACAACGAGTTCGGCTTCGATTACCTGCGCGACAACATGAAGTTCGAGATCAAGGACTGCGTGCAGCGCGGGCACTACTATGCGATCGTCGACGAGGTCGACTCGATTCTGATCGACGAGGCAAGGACGCCGCTGATTATCTCCGGCCCGACGGACCAGACGACGGACAAATATGCGCGCGTGCGCAAGATCATTCCTCAGCTCGAGATGGGCGAAGAGGTGGACTGGAGCGACACGAAGCGGCAGCAGGAGCTGGGCATCCGGCTGAGCGAGGGCGAGAAGTACCTGAGCGGCGATTATGTAGTGGATGAAAAGCAGCGGACGATCGGCGTCACCGATAAGGGGTGGGAATCGATTGAGAAGCTGCTGGGAATCGGCAACATCGCCGACCCGGAAAACTGGGAACTCAAGCACTACGTGGAGACGGCCATCAAAGCGCACGCTCTCTACAAGCGGGATGTGGACTATGTGGTAAAGGACGGCGAGGTGATCATCGTTGACACCTTCACGGGCCGTCTGATGCCGGGGCGGCGCTGGAGCGATGGCCTGCATCAGTCAATCGAAGCCAAGGAAGGCGTGAACATCCGCAAGGAAGACCAGACGCTGGCCACCATCACTTTCCAGAATTATTTCCGGCTGTATCAGAAGCTGAGCGGCATGACTGGCACGGCGGAAACCGAAGCGGCCGAGTTCGAGAAGATTTATAACCTCGAGATCGTCGTCATTCCTACGAACAAGCCGCTGCGGCGCATCGAAAATCCGGACGTGGTCTACCGCACAGAGAAAGAAAAGTACAAAGCGGTTGCGGATAACATCGCCGAGCTGCACATGAAAGGGCAGCCGGTGCTGGTAGGCACCACGTCGATTGAAAAATCGGAGCGGCTTTCGGGAATCCTGCAGCGCAAGGGCATTCGCCACGTGGTGCTGAACGCCAAATTCCACGAGCGCGAGGCGGAGATCGTGGCTCAGGCGGGCCGGCTGGGCATGGTGACGATTGCGACCAACATGGCCGGCCGCGGCACCGACATTCTGCTGGGCGGCAACGCCGAGTTCATGGCGCGGCAGGAGATGGTCAAGAGCGGCCGGGCTCGCGCCATCAGCGTGGCCGAAGGCGCCATCAACCCCATGGCCCCGGCAGGGTTCCAGCGCTTCTATTATCAGGGGCAGGAGTTCGAGGTTTCCGAGTCGGACTGGGCCGAGGTCTACGGCCGCCATGCGGCAGCCGCGCAGAAAGAGCGCGACGAGGTGATCAAGGCCGGCGGGCTGTTCATCCTGGGCACGGAGCGGCATGAGTCGCGGCGCATCGACAACCAGCTTCGCGGCCGCGCCGGCCGGCAGGGCGATCCCGGCGAGTCGCGCTTCTTTCTCTCGCTTGAAGACGACCTGATGCGCATCTTCGCCAAGCAGTGGGTGAGCACGCTGCTGGAGCGGCTGGGCATGGAGGAAGGCGTCCCGATCGAGAGCCGCATGATCTCCAAGCGCATCGAGGCGGCGCAGAAAGCCGTCGAGGCGCAGAACTTCGAAAGCCGCAAGCACCTGCTCGAGTACGACGACGTGATGAACAAGCAGCGCGAGGCGGTCTACGGACTGCGCCGTCAGCTGCTCGAAGGCGTCGACCAGCGCGAGCTGATTCTGGAGGATTACGTCGGCGGCATCCTGAGCAATCTGCTTGACGAGTTTGCTCCGGAAGAGCAGCGTCCCGAGCAGTGGAACCTGAAGGGGCTGGAAGAGCGGCTTGTCGATCACTTCGGGTTCGATCTGCAGGCGGCCGGCATCAAGCCGCTGGAGTTGACGCGTCATGAGCTGGGCGACGCGATCTTTGCCAGGCTCACCGAGGCATACGAGGCGAAGGAAAAAATCCTCGGCGCGCCAACGATGCGCTACCACGAGCGCATGGTGATGCTGAGCGTGCTCGACGGGCTGTGGAAGGATCACCTGCTCTCGATGGACCACCTCAAGGAGGGGATCGGCCTGCGCGGATATGCGCAGCAGGACCCGCTGGTGGCCTACAAAAAGGAGTCGTTTGACCTGTTCGAAGCAATGATGAACCGCTTCCAGGAAGATACGGCTCGTTTTCTGTTCCGGATGCAGATCATCGGGCCGGACGGGCGGCCCGTGGAAACGGCCCCGCGCCCGCAGCGCGAGGTGCCGAAGGCGCCTCCGGTGGCCAGCGCCGCGCAGCCGGCGATGGGCGATGGCGCTCCGCGCGAGATCGCCATTCCCACGCGCCCGCCCTCGACGACCATCGATCAGATCGAAAGGGAGTTTGCCCGCAAGAAGGAGCGCGAACTGGCGGTAGCGGCGCGGCAGGGCGGCGGCGCGGCCAGCCAGCTCATGCAGCGTCGCACCGGAGACAAGGTGGGACGCAACGACCCCTGCCCCTGCGGAAGCGGGAAGAAGTACAAGAAATGCCATGGGGTGAGCGCATAGCGTCCTGGCCATTCGATCGCGGGGCGATTGGCGGCTCCATCGAGGCTGTTCCTGCTGCCTGCTGTATCTGGCTGCATCAATAGCCCCAGGCGAGGGAATCAGCGCAGCAGCCGGAAGAAGCCCTTCTTTTCGTCCTTGGCGGAGATGCCGGCGGCTGCCCGCGCCATCTCCCGGATTCGCTCCGCGATGGCCGATTCTGCAAGCACCATAGGCGTGGCGATGTTGCGCGTGCGCCGCGCGGCTGCATAGTCGTCGGGAACCTTCCACTGCGCCGGGCGGGTAAGAGTTTTGGCGATCTGCTCGTCGTCAAACAAAAGTCCACGCTGTGCGTAACGATTGAGCACGATCTGAAGATCGTCGCCGCGCGCAGAGAAGAGCTGCGCGATCATGCGATTGGCGTTGCGCAATTCCGAGATGCCTACCTGCGTGATCAGATAGATGGCGGAGCACAGTTCGAACAGCGCCGAGCCGATCAGGTCGATACGCGAGCCTGCGTCCACAACTACGAAATCATAAGCGCGGCAAGCTACCGTGAGCAGCTTATCGAGAGCGTGCGGGTCGGGCGCGCTGTCCGGGAACTCGGACGGAGCGCCCAGCACGGCGAGGCCGGAATCGTGATGGGCCACAATCGACTGCAGAAAGCCTCCGTCCAGGCGGCTGGAGTCCTGGAGCGCATTGACAACCGAGTATTGCGTTCGTATGCCCAGGTTGATGGCGACATCGCCGAGAGGCAGCCCGAGATCGATCAGCAGAGTGCTCTGTTCGGACTCCTGCTGCAAGGCGAGGGCGAAGTTGGAGGCCAGCGTGGTGACGCCGCAGCCTCCTTTGGCTCCGAGAAAGACCAGCAGCTTGCCCGCAGGCCTGTCGGTGGCCTGCGCAGCGCCCTGGCCGCTGGCGGCCCGCGCAAGGGCGGCGGCAACTTCGTTCATGTCCAGGGGAAAGGTGAAGAACTCGCGCACGCCGGCGCGCATCAGGCGAACCGCCGCCTTCATGTCCGCGCCTTCCGAGTAGGCCATCACATAGGTGCGGCCGTGGGCCTGCAGGTTCTCGAGCAGCCTTATGGCGTAGTCGGGGTCGGCATCGACGTCCACCACGACAGCGTCATACTCCTGCGCCAGATTCCAGCTGAGTTCGGACAAACCGGCAGGAAATGCGGCAAATTCGCGCAGAGTTACGCCGGGCTGGGCCGACAATGCCTCCGCCACTGCCTGGCGTCGTCCCGGATGAGAGCCGAGAAGCGCCACGGACAGGGTGATGTTTTCCGCGCCCCCTGGTTTTATGTGCAAGTCCGCCATTGGCCCTACAAAGTAATTAAGTTCATTCTACTCCGGCGGCGCTTGCCCTGAGCGCTCGCCGTGCGCGCCGAGCGAGCCGCGCATGATGGAAAACGCATGCTGCGGCGGGCAAAAGCATCATTCGGCCACGCGCCTGCAGAATCTTCCCGTGATGAAAGTAACGTGCTTCCGATGGTCGCCGGCCGACGACCCGGCGGGATCAGGAGCGCGCAGTCGCCCGGGCGACTGCGGCGAAGGTAAGATCGTCGGCGCTGCAGGCGTGCCGCTGCCGCCACTCGTCGAAGAGCCGGCCATAGCTGAGGGTGAGATACTCCGATTTCGCAACGCCCAGCCGCGCCGAGGCGGCGTCGATCCACGCCGGCGCCCCTTCGAGCTCCGCGAAGTTGCCGATAGGCGTTTCGTCCACCACGCAGTGTCCCTCGCCGTCGGTCCATTCCTCGCGCCATTTCTCGTACCGGAAGGCAGGCCTCAGGCCGAGCGACAGAAAGACCTCAGCCAGCGCATTGCCGTCGGAGACCTCGGTTTCCGTCTCGATGCGATGCTTGTGTACGTCTTCCCCGGGGCCGCTGTCAGGCAGCCGCTTATGAGTCAGCGTGCACCGGTCGCCGTACTGGCGAATGCGCAGAATCTCGGTTCGGGCGCGCATCCGTCGATCGGGAGTGTCGTAGAGCACGTTGCTTTCGAAGGTGCGCGGAGTCTGGAGCCGGAAGCCCGCATCGGCGAGCCGTGCACGAAGCGCGGCCAGATCTGCTACGCGGAATTTGATCTCCGTTTCGACAGCCATCGTAAGCACCGAGTATACGACGGCTGGCTGGGGGCTCGGGAACTGCGCGAGAATGGTCGAGGAGCGGAAAGTACGGAGAAGCGCGCTTCTCCAGGTCATTCCGGGACGGCAGATGGAACGATGAAGACATTGCGGTTGATTCTGGATTCTCGCGGTCTGGCCGGAAGTTTTGCGGCTGGGGATGTGCCGAGCCCGATTGAGCAGGCTGCGAGAATTCTCAAATCCGGCGGGCTGGTGGCGTTTCCGACCGAAACCGTCTATGGCCTGGGCGCCAATGCCCTCGACCGCGCCGCGGTGGAAGGCATTTTCCGAGCCAAGCAGCGGCCGGCCTGGGACCCGGTCATCGTCCACGTTGCTCCGCTCGATCGCCGCCAGAGCATGCTCGAAGTTCTGGTGGAAGAGATTCCCGAAACAGCGCGATTGCTCATCGAAGCCTTTTGGCCCGGGCCGCTTACGCTGCTGCTGCCCCGCAGGCGTGAGGTGCCGGACGCGGTAACGGCTGGCCGGCCGCTGGTAGGAGTACGCATGCCTGCGCATCCGGCGGCGCTTGCGCTGATTCGACGCGCTGAGGTTCCGGTGGCCGCGCCCAGCGCCAATCGCTTTGGCCATACGAGCCCTACGACGGCCGCCCACGTGCTCGATGACCTCGATGGACGCATCGACGCCGTGCTCGACGCCGGACCCACGGAGCATGGAGTGGAATCCACCGTGCTCGATCCTACCCAATCGCCGATGGTGATCTACCGGCCGGGCGCAGTGACAGCCGGGCAGATTCGGGCGGTTGCCGGACCGGTGGAGCTATTTCGCGAACCGGCCGCGCCGGCTCCCGAGCCGAAAGAATCGCTGCCTGCTCCGGGAGTAGGACTGAGGCATTATGCGCCTTGCGCGCAGCTCATCCTCATTGAGGCCGATGCCGAGGACGGGGCCGCGGGGCTGGCTGCATCCATGGCGGCGGAGGCGCGGAAATACTCCGGCAAAAAGCTGGGGATCATGCTTCCGGAAGGAATCGACATGCGCGAGGAGTTCAACGGCGCGCAGGTTTTGCGCTGGGGCCGCTGGGAATCGCCCGAAGCGATGGCGCGCGAACTATATGCAGGACTCCGGCGGCTGGATGGCGATGCCTGCCAGGTCATTCTCTGCCCGCTGCCGCCGGAGCAGGGAATCGGCGCGGCAATCCGCGACCGGCTGCGCAAGGCCGCGCGATAGCCCGCCGTTATTGCTGCCCCGTGTCGCCCAGCTTGTACATATACTTGATGGCGGACTTATAGATCAGCGTCTTGCCCCGGCCGCGCACTTTGATAGCGTTGCGGTCGTACCACTCGATGCAGCCTTCGACCTGCTCGCCATCTTCGAGCACCACCACCATCGGCGTCTGCGACTGGATCTGCTTCTGCAGATAGAACAGCTCCGCATGGCGATTGGGCGTATCCAGGTCCTCGGACTGCGCTGAGAACCGCAGGGGCATAGAAACGGGGACCTCTCTTCTCATCCGGCCATAAGGCGGAATGAAACCGGCGTGGCTTTCGCGGTGTCTTGCGGGCAGAATAGATGAAATGCTCATGGGAAAACAACCCTCCCTGCTCAAAAATGGCGCATGCGCTCCCGGATGGGTGCGGAATCGGGCAGCCCAGGGAAATCCGGCCGGACGGAATTCAGTCCCGGCGCCGTGAAAGCGAAGGAATTCCGGATGGTTATCGCATCTTCAGAGTTCGTGCAGATCGAAGGAAGGCCCGAAAATGCTTTTAGTACCGCGCGACGATCATGACAGGAATATTCTCTACTCCGTATACGTGGGAACTACCGATGCTAGGACAGATGCCCGGGGTAGTGTGGAGGTTGCACCCGGTTGGGCAAGTATACGCGCGGCCTAGAGAAACCGCCAGGGCTCTCTTTACCCGCGGCCGGGACCAGCGCTCAGGCCTACGGCCATCGCGTCCAGCGAGAGCGAGCGCAGCAGATTGCGGCGCATCCCCTGCTCAACCTGGGCCAGCGCGCGGGCAGCGCCGTCGATCCAGTCGGTATCGAGTCCGGCGGCCATGCGCTCCAGCTCGGCCTGGAGATCGATGTTGCGGATGAGCGCCGGTGTTCCCGCGAGGATGAGCAACAGGTCCTCGACAAGGCCGCCAAGTGCGCGGAGCAGGTGCTGCGTCTTTTCCTGGCCTTCGGCGCCGGCCCGGTAAGTTTCGGTGGCGCGGAAGAGCTGGGAGTAATCGGACTCAGTTCCGGGCAACGAAGACCTGTTCGCAGGTGGGGCGGGCTCGCGCAGCGCGGTCCGCAGGATGACAAGCGCATCTTCGCGGCCGGCCAGATAAGCCGCCAGGTCGAAGCCCAGCGCCCGGCCTACCGCTCCCTCCGCCAGCCGGGCCACCAGCGCGCGATCGCGCTGCTTAAGCTCCGGCCGGCGCGCGGCGAGCAGCGCTTCGATTTCCTGCGGCGGAATGGCTCCAAGCCGGTGAATCACGGCGCGCGACCGGATGGTCGGCAACAGCTCCTGCGGGTTTTCCGTCAGCAGCAGAAGCGTGGTGTGCTCGGGAGGCTCTTCGAGCAGCTTGAGCAGGCTGTTGGCCGCTTCCTTCATGAAGTTCGAACAGGTGAAGATGGTGAAGGCCCTCCGCGCTTCGGCAGGCGGGCGGTAGTAAGCGGCGTGTATCGCCTGCCGGACCTGCCCCAGCTTGATGAGAAGCTGCGGCGGATCGGGCGGCACGATCAGGACATCGGGATGCGTCTGGATGAGGATGCGGGTCTCGCGCTTGTCGGTTTCGCGCAGGTTTTCACGGGCAGCAACCGCTTCATCTACTCGCTCTTCCAGATTTGCCGCCTCGGCGATGCGGGTGCAATTCGAGCACCGGCCGCAGAAGTCGGGCAGGCCGTCGGTTTCAGTGGGATCGAGGCAATTGACCGTCTGGGCCAGCATCAGGGCCAGCTTGTACTTGCCCGATCCACGGGGGCCGGCCAGTATGAGCGAATGGGGAAACCGGCCGGCGCGGATGGCTTCGCGCAGGTGCGTGACGGCGCTCGTGTTGCCCAGGAATTCCCGAAAGCCCACGAACAGAGGATAGAACATTGCGGTCACGGCCGGCTGCGGCCTTAGTGGGTCAGTTTGAAATCGCATTCCCTCCGGGGCCGAAGGCCGGAAGCATTTTGCCTGGCCTCATATATGGGCCCGTCCCCTTCAGACTGAACCACTGTCGCTGCGGCGGGTGCGCCAAAACCGGGGCGTAAAATGCGGCGATAATCGCAAAAAAC
>DATGLJ010000122.1:0-2036 GCA_035294185.1 Occallatibacter sp.
CGCTGAGCGACGAACTGCTGCCAGTCGGCATAGCTGGAGAATGTCTCGTAGCGGCGGGTGCCGAGGCAGGCGGTGCGGACCGCTACAGCCTGAACGGCCTGGGCGTCCTTAAACGCTTGTTCAAAAGCGGAGGTGTCGTCACCGTGCGGCATGGACGCCCAACCTTCGATGTACATGCCGAGTTCTTCGGCGCGCGCACGCAGCTTCGGCAGATTTCCATTGAGCGGCGCCTGAATGCCCGCCGCGCCGAGCGAGTGGCAATGCTCCAGCAGTTGATAGGTGTCCTTGGGACGCCACACGCCCATATAGGATGTGGTGGCGATGCCCATTTTTTGCGGCGTGCTGGGTGTGGATCTCTCGGCCATAAGCGGAAGTATAAGAGAGCGCACAGGCAGATTGGCGGCCGTCGTGCGCGGTTTAAGCAGAGACGAGGCTGAGGCGGTGAAAAGAAATTGACGGCGGTTCACGTTTGCGGCCTGCGTTGGTGGAAGAAGACGATGGTAATCAAGGCAGAGGCGAGAGAACAGGCAGAGAGCAGAAGCAGAGCGGGCGTCATGCTGTGCAGGTTATCGCGAATCTTGCCCACGACGGAAGGACTGACATAGCCGGCGAGGTTGCCAACCGAGTTGATCCAGGCGATACCGGCTGAAGCGGCGGTGCCGGAGAGAAAGGCGGTGGGAAGCGCCCAGAACGTAGAGTAGGCGCACGCGAGCCCGGCGGTGGCGACCGTGAGCGCAAGGAAGCCGAGGGGGCCGGAGATGCCTGGAATGGCAGAGACGGCAAAGGCAGCGGCTCCGGCAATGCCGGTGAGCGCAATGTGCCAGCGGCGCTCGCCCGTGACGTCGGAATGGTGACCGGCGATGACCATGGCAACGGCGGCGCAGGCCCACGGGATGGCCGTGAGCAGACCGATGTGGAACGGGTCCTTCGTCAGCGTGTCCTTGACGATCTGCGGGAGCCAGAAGCTGATACCGTAATTGCCCATGACGAAGCCGAAGTAGACCAAGCAGAGAAGCCAGGTCTTCGAGCTGCGAAAGGCGTCGGCGAGCGTGGAGTGGCCGGGCGCCGCCAGAGCTTTCGCCGCTTTATCCTCCGCGAGGCGCACGCGGAGAAGAGTTCTCTCTTGTTCGTCGAGCCATTTCGCTGTGTGGGGGCCATCGTGAAGGAAGATCACGGCCGCCAGGCCTGCGAGCAGCGATGGGAGGGCTTCGATGAGATAGAGCCACTGCCACCCGCGCAGCCCGCCGGTGGAGGACATTTGGTCGAGAATCCAACCGGAGATGGGACCGCCGATGACGCCGGACAGCGGCACTGCGGTCATGAACGCGGCCACCATCTTGGCGCGATGCTTGGAGGGGAACCAGAATGTGAGATACAAAATCACGCCGGGGAAGAAACCGGATTCGACAACACCGAGCAGGAAGCGGACCAGGTAGAATTCGCCCGCGGTTTTGACCAGCATGGTGCAGGCCGAGACCAGGCCCCAGACGATCATAATGGGGCCGAGCCAAAATTTTGCGCCGACTCTTTGCAGCGCGATGTTGCAGGGCACTTCGAAAAAGAAGTAGCCGATGAAGAAGATGCCGGCGCCCGCGCCGTAGACCGCGTCGCTGATGCCGAGGTCCTGCTGCATCTGGAGTTTGGCGAAGCCGACGTTTACACGATCGACGAAGGCGAAAATGTAACAGAGAAACAGAAACGGGATGATGCGGCGAGTGACGCGGGCGTAGGTTCTTCGTTCGAACTCCGGTGAAAAGTGCTGCTCGGCGGCGGGCGCGCGGGAGCTCATGCGATCTCTCCTTTGCGCACGCTGTCGATGAGGTAGTCGCAGCCGCGGGCAGTGAGCGCCATCATGGTCAGCGTGGGATGCTTGTCGCCGGTCGAGACGAAACAGCCGCCGCCAAACACAAACAGGTTTGGGATGTCGTGGGCCTGGCAGAAGGAGTTGAGGACGCTCGATTTGGGATCGGCGCCCATGCGCGCCGTGCCGACTTCGTGGATGAGGCTGCCGGGCACCGAAATTTGAGGGCTGGCTT
>DATGLJ010000123.1:0-6140 GCA_035294185.1 Occallatibacter sp.
CAGATCGTCGCGGAGACGGGCCTTGAGATGCGGCTCTCGGCGTTTGGGATTCCGGAATCGGAGATCCCATCGCTGGCCGCCGATGGCCTGGCCGTTACACGCCTGATGCGCAACAATCCCCGCGCCATGTCGCAGCAGGACGCCGAAGGCATTTATTACGCCGCTTTTCACGGCGGCGGCAAGGGGTAGAAAGACTTTGCAATGAAGACTCCGAAGGTTTCTCATCCTTGTTTCCCGGACATTGTTCGCGCGGCCATGCGAGCGCTCTGCGCGACATTGACTTTGGCGATCTTCTCGCCCTTCCCTCTGGCCGCGCAGAGTAACAGCGGCAACAGCGTTTTCACGGTATTGAGCCCGGGCGACTATCGACATTACGCAACGCAGTTTGCGGCCGACGAGCGCGAGGCTACCGGCAAGTCGCCCGACGACGAGTGGCCGTGGATGGCGGCGAATATCCCGCTCTTTTCTGGTTCCGATAAACAGTTCGAGGAGATGTACTACTTCCGCTGGTATGCGTGGGAGAAACATCTCGTCCATACGCCGCATGGCTACATCATCACCGAATGGCTGCCTAAGCCCGCCGACCCCGAGGGCTACTACGGCGCTCTGCCCGATGCGGCTCCGTTTCATCTGGGCGAAGCGCGCTGGCTGCGCAATCCGAATATCGCGGCCGACTATGCGCGGATGTGGGCCGAACCCAACGCCGGAACGCGCAAGTACAGCTTTCCGTGGGCAGACAGCGTGCGCAACGTAACCCTTGCCACCGGCGATGTGAAGCTGGGAACCGATCTGCTGCCCGCGCTGATCGCCAACTACAACGCCTGGAGCGACCATTTCGACCCTTCCGTCGGCCTTTATTGGCAGATCGACACCCGCGATGCAATGGAAAAATCCATTGGCGGCGACGGCTACCGCACCCCGTTAAACAGCTACATGTACGCCGACGGCGAGGCCATTGCCGGCTTCGCGCGGGACAGCAACCAGCAATCGATCGCCGAGGATTACGACTCCAGATCCGCAACTCTCCGCAATCTCATCGAGGCAAAACTCTGGAATCCGAAGGACCAGTTCTACGAGGACCTGTCGCCGTCGGCCGGCTCCGGCATTCGCGCGGAAAAGAGGTTTAAGGATCCGGGCACGATCCTCAGATTCGCCGGCGTGCGCGAGCTGATCGGCTATATCCCCTGGGAGTTTTATGCCCCCGCCGCAAGCCACAATATTGCATGGGAGCAACTCTTCGACCCCCACGGCTTTGCCGGAAAGTATGGCCCCACGACCGCCGAGAGGCGCAGCCCGCGTTTCCGCTTTGCCTCCGACGATCAATGCACCTGGAACGGTCCGTCGTGGCCCTACGCCACCACGCAGACGCTGCTCGCGCTTGCCAATCTGCTCAACGGCGCGCCGCAGCCGTTCATCGGCAGGCAGGATTACTATCGCCTCTTTTCGAGTTACGTGCTCTCGCAGCACCTCAGGCTGCCCAGCGGCCGCACCATCGACTGGATCGACGAGGATCTCGATGCCGATACCGATGAGTGGATCGCCAAGGACATTCTGATCCAGAAGCACAAGCAGGTGGGCCGGGGCAATTACTACAACCATTCGGGCTTTGCCGATCCGCTGATTACCGGACTCATCGGCCTGCGCCCGCGCGCCGATAACAGGATCGTCGTTCACCCGCTGCTTCCGCCCGGCACGTGGACATACTTTGCCATCGACGGCCTGCCCTATCACGGCCACCTGCTCGCCATCGTCTATGACCAGACCGGCGCAGAATATCATCGCGGCCGGGGGCTCACGATCTTTGTTGACGGCAAGCGAGCCGCCGCGCGCGCCGATCTTGGACCGCTGGAAGCGGCGCTGCCCGCACAGCAGACGGAAAATTCAAAAAAGTAGACGCCTTCGGATTGTGCAGCGCGTCGACTTCATCGAGGGAACATGAGCGTATCCGGATTGAAAACGATTGCCTTGTTGCTGCTTTGTCCTCTTGCCTCACCGCTGCTGGCGCAAAACGCCCCCGCCATTGCCACTGTGCGGATTCCCGCCGGCGCCTTCCGCATGGGAGCCGACGCACAGCAACTGTCAAGCGCTGTGGTCAACGGCTTCGGCGTCAACTCCGATCGCCCGGCGCATGGCGATTTCGACGAAGTCCCCGCGCATAAGGTGACGCTCACGCATAGCTTCGCTATCGCCACGCATCTCATCACCGTTCAGGAGTTTCAGCAGTTCGATCCTTCCTACAAAGGCGTTGCCGCATTTCCCAACTATGCGGCCGGCGTCAGCTACGACCAGGCTGCAGCATTCTGCGCCTGGCTGACGAAGAAAACCGGCAAGCCGTGGCGGCTGCCGACCGAGGCCGAATGGGAATACACGGCCCGGGCCGGCGCGCAAACGCCTTTCTTCACCGGCGATGCTCCGCCTGCGCCGGGCCAGGCCAATCGCTGGGGCGTCGTCATCGGCGAAGGAACTCCGGAGTGGGTCGCAGACTGGTATGGGCCTTATCCGGATTCGCCGCAGGTCGATCCCACAGGTCCGCTGCGCGGCGATACGCGCGTGGTGCGCGGCGGCGGCCTCGACTTCCGCAAGTCAAAGTCCGGCGGGTTCTATCCGGCCATGGCGCCTTACTTCGCACGTTCCGCCAATCGCGCCAGCATGGCGCCCAGCTACTCCTCGCCTGCAGGCAACATCGGCTTCCGCGTAGTGCAGGCGCCCATGCCCGCGCCAAATCCATCTCCAGGCTGGAACTACTTCTTTCGCACGGATGTAAAGCAGACTCCGGTCCGGACCGGCGAAGGACCTGATCCGGCAAAGCCCTTTTACCGCGTGCACGAACTCTTTCCAAATATCGGCGACCGCTCGATGCCCGATGTGGGCTGGGCCATCGGCCTGGCCCGCGGTTTAGGCATCAACTACCACAACTCCGCAATCCAGGTGCTGGCCAATGGCGATCTCGTAGCCGCCTACTACAACGCGCCGAACAAGGAAGACGATCCCGATCAGACCGTGCTGGTCATGCGCCGCCGCGCCGGCGCAGAAGACTGGGACATGCCCGAACCCTGGCCGTACTTCGCCGATGCTGCCTGCGCCGCTCCCGTCTTCTGGAACGACCATGGACACCTGTGGCTGTTCTTCGGATTTCCGCGCCTCATTGGAGCCCCGCCCTTCGCCTTCGTAACCTCCGACGACAACGGCGCCACCTGGTCGGCCATCCATTTCCCGCACTTCACCGCGCCGATCGGGCGGTACGTCTCGCAGCCCATCAACTCGATCGTCCGCGCCGCGGACGGCGCCATCTATCTACCGACGGACGCGACGGGCCGGGGCGCAGGCGGACTCAGCGCAGCCTCGGCGGTGTGGGCCACGCGCGACAACGGCAGGACATGGTACGACACCGGCGGACGCACGGGCGGGCGGCATACGACCATCGTGATGGCGAAGAACGGCGACATTCTGGGCTTCGGCGGAAAGAACTCCGAGATCGAGGGCCACATGCCGCTGTCCATCAGTTCCGATGGCGGCAAAACGTGGCGCGTAACGCCAACGCCATTCGACGAACTCGAGAGCGGCGAGCGGCCAAGCGTCATCCGCCTCGCAGACGGCCGGCTTTTCTTTGTCGCCGACTTCAATCCGAACCATCAAAAACACATTCACAAAGACGGAGCCTATGTGGCGCTCTCCGGCGATGACGGAAAAACCTGGAAACAAAAGCGCCTTCCCGCCGATATCCTCACCGTCGGCTACACCACGGCGACGCAGGGCCCGGACGGGATCATCCACATCGTCACCTCAAAGAACACGGTGAACTACGAGATCGAGCTGAACGAAGCCTGGGTTCTCTCGGATGATGAAGCCGCAACCGCGGATCCCAAATCGATCGGCAACCTCGCCGAGCATCGCGAGAACTGGCCCGACGGAAAACCGAAAGCGGTCTGGTCCACCGGCCGCGCCAACGACGGCGAAATCCTGCTCGAAGGCGCGCAGACCTTCTACTTCGAGAATGGCAGACCGCAATGGATCGCCCACTTCCACCTGGGCAGGAAAACCGGCGACGAAGTCTTTTACCGCAGCGACGGATCGAAGCTTTGGGAAAAAGACTATGCAGGCGACGGAACCTGGACGTGGCGCAACTTCGATGCCGCAGGCCGCACGGCCTCCGAATCCCACTGGCGCGGCAAGACGCTGCTCGCTTACACGCTGGGCGCAGGCGCGGCGCAACGGGTGGGGCAATGAGACGCATTGTGCTGAGATGTGCAGCTCTGCCGATCGCTCTGGCTGCGTGCCTGGCGATGGCCGGTGCGCAGGCGGACGCTAAAGCGCAATCACATGGCGCCTGGCTGTTTATTTATTTCAAAGAGCCCGGCAATCAGGGCATCTACTTCGCGCTCAGCCGGGACGGCTATCATTACACGCCGCTCAACGGCGGACAGCCATGGGTCGCGCCCGCGCAAAGCGGCGAGGTTATGCGCGATGTGTTCCTCACCCGCGGCCCGGACGGGCGATTCCAGATGGTTTGGACCTGGGGCTGGCATGGCAACGCGCTCGGCCACGCCTCTTCGCCCGACCTCCTCGCCTGGCCGGCGCAGGACAAGATCCCCATCATGGCGGACTTTCCCGCAACCAACAACGTATGGGCGCCGGAAGCCTACTGGGATGCGAGCAAGCGCCAATGGCTGCTCATCTGGTCAAGCTCGATGAAAGACTCCTCCGAGGGCAACCGCATCTGGTACTCGCTCACGCCGGACTTCAAAAGCTTCTCCAGGCCGGCCATCTTCTTCGATCCCGGCTACGTAACCATTGATGCGACGATCTTTCACGGCAAACGCGGGCCTTACCGGCTCATCTTCAAGCAGCAGACCTACGATCCGCTGACCTATCAGGAGCGCGTAGCCACCGGACCGACTCTCGAAGGCCCATGGAGCAATATCTCCGGCCCGATCAATGAGAGCTGGTCGGAAGGTCCGTCGGCCATCCAGGTCGGCCATCGCTACATCGTCTTTTACGATCATTACCGCCCGCCGCGCGCCCGCTACCAGGCCGTAGCGACCACCGACTGGAAGCACTGGCAGGACATCACAGCGCAGACCAGCCTGCCCGAGCACGCCAAACACGGCAGTTTTTTGAAGATCACAGACGCAGAGGCCGAACGCCTGCTGCAGCGTCACGATTCGCCGGAGCAATCGGCAGCGCCGTCCGCTCGCTGAGTTCTATTCAAACAGCCAGTCGAGATTCGGCGGCCCGTCTCCGCCGTTCTGCGCAAAGTTCACCCGCGCGGCCACGTGATAGTCCGCGGGGATGAATCCCAGCACCACGTACCGGCCCTTGCCGAGATCGAGCTCGTTCTCACCGGCCGAGAGCGGCCGGGCCCAAACCGCCATGGACGGCATCTTTGGCGCGCTTACTGCATTCAGCAGCACCAGGTTCCACTGCTCTGTCTCGGGATCGAGCACGGAATCCTTCCTGGATGCGCTGCGCGTAAAACCCACCAGAATCTGCGCGTCCTGCGCCAGACGGAAGCGCAGCGTTCCGCCCTGTTCCGGCGCGATGCGGATGCCCTTCATCCCAGCCAGTTCCGGAGCCAGTGCGGAGATCGCCACCGGCGAACCTGTGAACAGATCTGCGCCCGTGGCTACCGTGAACACTTCGCCGGCGCCCGGCCTGAGCGTGAAGGCGACCTGCGGCAGCGTCTTCGCGGAGTCCGTCCCGGAAACCGCCGCGCCCGAGCTCAACTGAGCGATGCGCTTGTCAAATATCGCCAGCTCCTTCTCGTACATCGGCAGGCACTGCTGCCAGCCTGGAAAATCTTTCATCCCGCCGCGAAACGGGATCTGCCGCTGCGTCGTCTCCATGCCCGTCGCTGTGCGGTAGGCCGGCCCGGCTACGCCGGTCAGCTCCCGTAAGCGTTCCACGCTCTCGGCGAGCAGCGGCCGGGCGCGCTGCAGGTGAGTTGCATCGCGATCGTAGCCATAGAGCATCACCTGCTGCGCCGCGCGAATCCTGTCGTTGTAAAACTGCATGAGCAGGCAGATTGCGTGCATGTCGTTGACGATGCGTTCGTACTCGTCGCGATTGCGCGTGACAAACGGCGCGGCGGCCTGTGCCGCTGCATACGCCTGCCGCGAAGCCTCCACCGTTTCGTCGCTCAC
>DATGLJ010000124.1:0-7114 GCA_035294185.1 Occallatibacter sp.
TCAGCGTGCCGTTCGGAAACATGGCCGCATAGTTTGGCGTCGTCCCCGGGGTGGGCGTACAGGTCGTCAACCCGCCGCGCAGATACTGCGGAAACGAGCCTCCGTGCAGCGTATACAGATATTCCCCGCCCATCTTGATGCTGTGGCCGCCCTTCAGCCAGAACAGATCGTCGCGATATTGCTGCGTGTACTGGTTAAAGACCTCCGGCTCGTTATACGGTTCGCCTACAGTAACTGCCGGCAACACAATTACGATTGAGTTATCGGCAAAGTACGGGAAGTTACCGAACTGAAAGTAGTGGAACCCCGCATGCACGTCGTTGACGAGATTCGTACTGATTGTGCGGTCCCAGTCAAATACGTAGCCGGCGGCCGTTACCGTTGAATAATAGTCCTGGCTGGGATCCACGCCATTGACAACAAAGCTTGTATCCTGCTTGAATCCGTCGCCGCGCAGGAATAAATGGTCCTTGACGCCCAGCTGGTAATCCACGCGGCCCAGGTAATCGTAATTCCTAAAGATCGAAGGGTGTGTGTACAGCCCCTGGGTGGAAGTTACAGCCGTCACTCCGGGCGTAGTCAGAATAATGGGGCTCTGCGTCTGCGTGCTCGGCTGATGCTCGCCTTCGAACGATCCGAAATACCACAGCTTATCGTGCCTGATCGGCCCTCCCAGCGTTCCGCCGTACTGCTCGTCGGCAAACGGCAGCACGTAGCCGGCAATCGGATCGGACGCATTAAAGTAGGAGTTACGAAAGTAGCCGAAGGCGCCGCCATGCATCACGTTGCTGCCTGTCTTCGACTGCACATTGACGTATACGCCCGCCGAGCGCCCCGCGGTCGCGTCAAAGCGATTGGTAATAATCTGGAACTGAGAGATCGCATCCTGCGATATCTTCGGCTGGCCGAAACTCGATCCGACTGAATCCTGCGAGAGCTGCAGGCCGTCCAGCGTGATCTGGAATTTCCCTGTTTCTTCGTCGCCTTCCGAGGCTCCGCCAGGCCCTGACACCGGCGCATTCCCGAATGCGTTGTTGCGGATTCCGGGCACCAGGTAAGACAATTCCACATAGCTTCTGCCATTCACCGGGATGTCCCGGACCTCCTCCGGCGTAATGTTTCCCGCCACGGCGGACGAGGTAGTGTCAATGGCATAATCGCTTGTATCCTCCACCACTACCCTGGTGCTGTCGCTTGCCACCTGCAGAACTACGTTCACCTGCGCCAGTTGACCCACCAGCAGCATCACCTGCCGTTCCTCTGTGGCAAACCCCGGCGCCTTGACGGTCACCGTATACTGCGCCGCCGTCAGGTTGGGAATCACATAAACCCCCAGCGCATTCGATGTGGCTACAAACGATGCGCCGCCTGCCTCCTTCGCTTCCACCTGCGCACCCTGGATGATGGCGCCCTGCGAATCTGTCACCGTTCCGGTGATTCCCGTTTGTTGCGAATACGCAGCCAGGGGACACAGCAGCAATCCGAAAAGCACAACTCTGACGAATAATCTCATCTGTAAAGCCTCCGATTCCAGAACTGGGCCGCCGCGCGGGCGGCCGTGCGCCTGCGGCGGCGGTTACGAGTCGCGTCTCTCAGCCAGATACGCCCTGCGAGCAGCCCGCGGCATGCGCGCAGGGTCGCCTGTGCAGTTTCCGGGGCGCCGAGGAATGCAACTGTGCGCTCGCCTGGCGGACCGGCAACTTACGTCAAACGAAGTATCGGCTTGAAAGTTGAGAGCGATTGGGCCGCGGCGACAGGGTCGGGGCCTGAAACGGGGTTACTCGGCAAATAAGCCAGATCCTGCCATTCAGCACCGGACTATCTGCGAGTAATAACCGTAGTGTAGCGGATGAGGAACTGCATGTCCACGCAAAATGGCGCTTCGAGGAAGCAAATTCCCGCTTTTCTCATAAGTTCTTTATGAATCCTCCCACTAAGTGGAGCAATTCATCGTCGGCAATGAGGTTCCACTTATCTAATATCGCGGTAAATAATCGTCCCGGCAGATAGAGAAGGCGCTTTTTGTGCTATGTTGGCCAGAGTCCGCCGCGCGCATGCGCGGCATTCCGGCACTCCAGCGCAATCCGAGGTTCTCTGATGAGATCGATTCGCAAATTTGTTTTCGCGCCCGCCTTTGCCGCGGCAATCTGCTGCTGCGCCGCCGCGCAGCAGCCCATGCAGGCTCCGGCAGTTTCGGCCGGACCTCTCCAGTCGCTCAACATGGTGGTTCTTCGCTTTGAAAATAATCTGCTTGCGCTGGCGCAGGCCATGCCCGCAGACAAATACAGTTTCGCGCCGGATAAAAGTCTCTTCAGGCCCGGTTCTCCTGCGGAGTTTGCCGGCGTGCGCACCTTTGCCCAGCAACTGGCGCATGTCTCCGGTGAGCCCTTCCGGCTGCTCGCGCCCTTTGGCGTGGCGATCGATCCCGGCGTGGACCCCAAATCGTTCGATCAGCTCACCGGCAAAGATGAGATCCTCAGGGCTCTTCAGCAGTCCTTCGATTATCAGAACAAGGTGATTGCCGGCATTACCGCGGAAAACGCCTTCGTTCCTGCCGGGCCGCGGAACCTCACCAGGATCGCAGCTCTGGTGGCCATTCTCAACGACGACGGCGACCATTACGGCCAGATGGTGGAATATCTGCGCATGAACGGCATCGTTCCCCCGGCCACGGCAAACCAGGCCAATCGCATGGCTCCGCCGGCCCGGCACTGATCGCAGCCGGTTCTCAGCGGCGCGGTTCCTCTTTGCCGCGCCGCAGGTCTTCCATCAGGATGATCGCCTCGGCAATCTCCCGTATCGGCCGGCGCTTCTGCCGGCTTTGCTTCTGCAGCATCAGGTAAGCCGTCTCTTCGTCGATGTTCAGCTCCCGCTGCAGCAGCCCCTTCGCGCGTTCCATTACTTTTCGCGTCTCCAGTTGATTGGCGAGCTGCGCCTTTTCATCCTCCATGCGCGCCATCTCCAGCTCCGCGCCCACAAGGTAGCCGATCAGCGTGATCAGCCGTATCTCCCTCTGCGAGTGGTGATGCGGGTCGCGGTGCTGCAGGTTGATAACTCCCACCAGCCGGCCCCGGCACAGGATAGGCACCGCAAGAAAGGCCTCGAACCGGTCCTCCGGAAGATTTTCAAATCGCTGGAAGCGTGGGTCCATCCACGCCTTGGCGGGCAAGGCAACGGTTTTGCGATGCTCCGCCACCCAGCCGGTCACTCCCTGGCCCACCGCCATTTCCAGGTTGCCAATCACATCGGCATGCGGATTCTTCGAGGCGCGCAGCAGCAGCTTCCCTTTTTCCAGCACATAAATGAAGCAGGAATCGCAGCGCACCGCCACCGTCACCATATCCATCACGCGGGACAGCGCTTCCTGAAATGAATCCGCTGCCGCCATCCGGCTTCCTATCTCATGTAGTAAATCGATATCCGTCGTTTCCCTGATGGCTATAAGCTCGTTATCTGCCGGCTTCTCCAAGGGTGCTCCCTCCTCGTTCTCTCACTTAGAACGCGCCAAAAGCTTCTTGACTTTTTAATTTCCGTGTGTGTAATGTAAGACAGCCTCAGCTTTTAATACAAGGCTGAGACCTCCCGCGCTCCTGAAAGGCGCCTTTCCCGTCTAAAGGTGTACCGCAGCGCGGCCTTCTTCCCTGTTGAAGACTCCTGGTGCTTGCGTCCTTTCGCGGACGGCGCATTTTCCTGCGCCCTTTGGCGGCATTCATTTGTGTCTCTTAACTCATGAATCCACAGGCAGATCGCTCTGCGAAGGCGCGCTTCACCTGGCTTAAGGCGTCATAGTGCTTTCGATTGTCATGATTCTCCCGCATATCGAAATTGTGCTGCGCAACCGGCTAAAGATCGCATAAGGAAATTGATCGCTTTACGGCGCCGGCGCACAATGCGGGTTACACAGGATGAAGATGAAAGGCGGCGCAGCCGGAGGGCCAATGCCAAAAGTTCTCGCAGCCCGAACCTCCGGTAAATAAGCCGCAGAGAGGAGACTTCAATGAGTTTCGAGCATTTCAGTTTCGCGCATGGATATCTCGGTCAGAGGCGAAACAAAAGCCTGACCTGAGCATTCGGATTGTTATGCGCATTCCGGGTTCGATAGGTTGAGCATTGCATCACCATGCGCAGCGCTGTTCGCAGCAGTAAGTCATGTACCGGGACCGCTGGAATCGGCAACCCCGATTCGGCAGCCACCTGCTTCGGCTTCGCCGATCGTGAGCAGCCGGTCAGTTGCGCAGTATTGCTCTTCTGCAAGTCCAGCGCCGCGGAGCAGGCCGCAGGCCTTTCGAGCGAGCCCGCCGGCAAGCGGGCAATTTAACAAGGGAGATGAGAATGACCGGGATCCTGACGGACCAACAGCAGAAAGATCTTATCCAGCGCGGATTCACGCGGCGCAGTTTCTTCAAGGTGGCGGCAATGGTTGCGGGCGCGACCGCCATGCCGTTCTTCGATGAGCCAACCATGGCGCAGTTGTCCAAGATCGACAAAATTCCGCCCGGCGCGGTCCTGATCAACGCCAATGAAAATCCCCTCGGCCCCTGTCCGGAGGCGCTCGAAGCGGTCCGCACCATCAGCGCCAATGGCGGCCGCTATCTCTACAGCGAAACCGACAAGCTGCAGGCGCTGCTCGCCCAGCAGGAGGGCCTGCCGAACGACTACGTCCGCATCTTTGTCGGCTCCAGCCCGGCCCTGCACCAGGCGGTTCTGGCCTTCACCTCGCCCACGCGCCCTCTGATCACGGGCGATCCCGGCTATGAGGCCGGCGGCCGCGCCGCCGATTTTATCGGCGCTCCGGTTATCAAGGTTCCGCTTACTCCAACCTACGCCCACGATGTAAAAGCTATGGCCGCGGCCAGTCCCAACGCCGGCCTTATCTACATCTGCAATCCCAACAATCCTACCGGCACCCTTACTCCCAAAGAAGACATTGACTGGCTCGTGGATAACAAGCCGGCCGGCTCGATCGTGATGATCGATGAAGCTTACACCCATATTTCCAATGCGCCTTTCAATACCGATCTCGTCGCCAGGGACAAGGATGTCGTCATCCTCCGCACCTTCTCGAAGATTTACGGCATGGCAGGGCTGCGCGCCGGGGCTCTCCTCGCCCGTCCCGACCTTATCGCCAAAGTCAGCGGCTGGGGAGCGACCATGATGCCCATTACCGGCATGGCTGCGGCCAGCGCCAGCCTGCAGGTCAAGGATCTCGTTCCCACTCGCCGCAAAATCATCGGCCAGGTCCGCGAAACCACCTTCGAGTTTCTCGAGAAGAACAACTTTAAGTACGTTCCCTCGGTGTCCAACTGCTTCATGGTGGATACCGGAAGGCCGGGTATGGAAACGGTTATGGCCATGCGCAAGGAGAACGTGTTTATCGGCCGCGTCTGGCCGGCGTGGCCTACTTATGTCCGTGTAACTGTCGGCACGGCGGAAGAAATGCAGAAGTTCCAGGTTGCCTTCAAGAAGGTCATGTCTGCCTGAGCTCTGCGGCTATCCGATAGGCCGCTGCACTGACGGCCTGTCGGACGGCTATCTGGCTTAATTTATCCGCATAAACGACGGACGCGCCGGAACTGTCGTTTACGCGGAATTTAGCCGCCAGCTTATCGGCGGGTTAAGGCGATCGCTCCCAATCAATAAAGGCATCTCACTTACTTATGCACAGAAGTAACAAGCGTTATAACTGGGAGCGGCTGGCGGGCGACGTCGCTGGCGGGTTTATAGCATCGCTGATCGCCCTCCCTTACGGGCTTTCCATGGCCGCGCTGATGGGTCTGCCGCCGATCCTCGGAGTCTTCACCTCCATCATCTCCACGCCCTTTACGGTGCTGTTCGGCCGCAATCCTCTCCTTATTGGCGGCGCCGCCAGCGGCACTGTCCCCTTCATCTCTGCGGCGGTTCGCGCCCAGGGCATTGGCGGCGCCGCAAAAATTTCCATCGTCGCCTCCATCTTCATGATGTGTTTCTGCATCCTGCGCCTGGGCCGGCAGGTTGCGCGCGTTCCCATCGCCGTGGTCGCCGGATTTTCCGCAGGGATCGGTGCGCTCATGGTCATCTCGCAGTTGCCGGTCATGCTCGGGGTTCGGGCTTCCGCGTCCGATATCCCCATTTATCAGCTCGGCTTCGTACTGCTGCAGGCCGCGCACGCCCACTGGCTCCCGCTCCTGCTCAGCTTGCTGGTCGTCCTCACCGCCTTTATCTGCACGCGTCTGTCGCACCGCATCCCCGCTCCGCTCATCGGGATGGCAGTCTCCTTCGCGGCGGCTCTGCTGGTCCACTCGCATGAGCCCGAGGTCGGCTCCCTTCATCTCGCCATGCCGCAGTTTGCCGTTTTTTCCTGGACCTCTCACGATGTTGTCAACCTCATTCCCTCCGGCTTCATGCTCGCCTTCGTCGCTTCTGTCAATCTCCTGCTGACCTCGCGCACCATCGAGCATTTCCAGGGCCGCCACAAGCCGCTGCTCCGCGCCGACTCCGACGCCGAGGTCGGCGCTTACGGCATCGCCAATCTTGCCGTCGGCATCTTCGGTGCTCCGATGAGCGTCGGCATTCCGGCCCGCAGCGTCGCCGCCATTCGCTGCGGCGCCAGCTCCAGGCTCTCCAACCTGTTCCACGCCGTTTTTCTCATCCTTTTCATCCGCTACGGCTCCGGCGCGCTCGCTCACATTCCCATGGCCACGCTGGCCGGCGTAACGGCTTACATGGGCATCTCGCTGCTCGACATCGGCACCTGGCGTCGTCTGCCCAAGATGCGCACTCTCGATGCCGCCGGCTTCCTCATCACTGTCGTCGGCATTCTGGTCTCGAACGCTGTCGCCGCGGTTGTTGCCGGCGCCTCCATTTATCTTTTCGCCTGGGTTTACAAAAAGCACCTGCGCCCGGTTCCCATCTCCGCCGGCACCGCGGACAGAACCGCGTAATCCGCGCCTGCAAAGACGCCGGCCTCCGGCCCGGCTTGCTTGTTCCGCTTGCGAAGCTGTTCGGCGAACCGCCAGAGGCGAGCCCGGTTCCATTGCCGCAAGTGGCGAGGAATGCCTCGCCGGACAAAATAGCCGTAGCCGCAAAAAATGGGCGGCAAAGGAATGCTTTGCCGCCGCTCGTCCCTGGGTTGTCT
>DATGLJ010000125.1:0-8584 GCA_035294185.1 Occallatibacter sp.
AACCAGACGCTGGCGCAGATCGACCTGTGGAAGAACCGCTCGATCTACAAGGTGGGCGTCTACACGCTGCCCAAGAAACTCGATGAGGAAGTAGCGCGGCTGCACCTTGAAAAAATCGGCGTAAAACTGACGAAGCTTACCAAGAAGCAGGCCGACTACATCGGCGTGCCCGTGGATGGGCCGTTCAAGGCGGATCATTACCGGTACTAGCTGCCAGGTTTCGGGTTTCAGGTGTCAGGCTTCAGCGCTCAAAATGCTGTCGCAGCCAGGTCCTGAAACCTGATTTCTGACCGCTCACCGTTTATTTTCCTGGCCGCTGTCCCTGATTCCTATGCCGATGCCGTTACGATTGTCGTTCGAATTATTCCCGCCGCGCACGCCCGAGGCTGCGGTCAGGCTGCCTGCTGTGCTCAAGCAGCTCGCCGCGGTGCGTCCGGATTATTTTTCGGTGACCTACGGAGCCGGCGGATCGGACCAGGAAGGCACCTACGAGACGCTGCTCAGCGTGGTGAAGCACACAGGCGTCGAAGCGGCTCCTCATCTGACCTGCGTCGGCTCGACGCGCGATCATATTGCGGCGCTTCTGGATCGCTATCGCGCGGCCGGCGTAAAGCGCATTGTGGCGCTGCGCGGCGACCTGCCGGCTACGGCCATGAGTTCGGCCGCGCCGGGCGAGTTCCGCTACGCCAACGAGCTGGTCGCGTTCATCCGCCAGACGCACGGCAGCTACTTCACGATCGAGGTCGCGGCCTATCCTGAGATGCATCCGCAGGCGCCGAGCGCGAGCGTGGATTTCGAGAACTTCCGGCGCAAGGTGGAGGCCGGCGCAGACGCCGCCATCACTCAGCTCTTCTACAATGCCGAGGCCTACTTCGACTTTATGGAGCGCTGCGGGAAAGCCGGCATTACGATCCCCGTGGTGCCCGGCATCATGCCGATCACCAGCTTCGCCGGCATCGTGCGCTTCTGCTCGGGTTGCGGCGCGGACCTGCCGCGCTGGATCCGCCTGCGCCTCGACGAGCTGCAGTTCGATAAAGCCGCGCTGCTCGACTTCGGCGCCGGCGTTGTCACGCGCCTTTGCGAAACCCTGCTCAAGAACGGCGCGCCCGGGCTCCATTTCTATACCATCAATCAGGCCGAGCCCACGCTGAGGCTCTGGAAGGCTCTGGGGCTGAATGTTCCGGCATAGGCCGGTCCTCGTTCTGCTCTCTTCGCGATGAAGCTGTGAAAAGTACGGCGGGCAAGGAGCGGGATTTTCTGCGCCCGGCTCAGTGATGATTCCGTTTTCCCGCCAGCCGCCGCCGCGCCTGCCAGAGAGCGCCATGCAGGAGGCGCGTCTGCTCGGCCTTGAGCGCCTGGTAGGAGCGCTCCACATACGCGTCAAACTCCGGCGGCCAGCCGATCGTCGAACGCCGCTCCGAGAAATCGCCCTCGGCCCACCGGGCCATCACCGCCTTGTAGCCCACCACGTGCGTCACGAAGTCGAGCAGGCAGCGCGGCATCTCCTCCTCGACGATCAGATGAGCCTTTTCGATGATGATCCTCTCACGAATGTCGTTGAGCGGGGCGAAGATCGTCTTCATCCACAGGATCCACTCCTCGAGCTCGTCGTCGCGGATGGGAAAGCTCTGCGTCTTGCCCTGCCTGCGCAGCAGCGAACGATAGGCTGCGTCCCCGGCCTTCGAGGCCACGTATAGCGGTCCGTAGAACTCGTTGAGCCGTTCGTTCACGAGCTTGAGGCGGTCGGCCCGGCGGGCCATCATCTGCGTGATGAAAAACGTGACCAGGTAGCCGCCAAAGGCTAGCACCACGGTGAGAACGGCGGCATTTTGCAGCGAATTCGGCAATACGATCGACGTCGGTTCCATGCGTAGAACGTTCTTTCGGAGGTATTGGGGCAAGTATACGCAACCCCGGCGCGCGAATCCGGCCGGAGCCATCCGGCTATGATGTTCCTTGAAGCTTGTTCCGTTCCGCACGCGGCCGCGCCGATCGCCATGCGCAGCCGGCAATCCGGAGCGCCATTTCTATCGACATCCGAGGCCGGCTTGCTCATCGACTCCCACGCTCACCTTGACAGCCCGCGCTATGACGGCGATCGCGCCGGGATGCTGGCCCGCGCCCGCGAGGCGGGCGTCGGCGCGGTGCTTTCTGTCGGCATTGGCGAAGGCCCCGATCAGATGCATCAGGCGTTCGATCTCTGCCGCGAGTTCAACCCTCAGCGCGCGGCGGGCGCAAAGTTGCCGTTGCTCTGCGCCTCTGCCGGAGTCTACCCGCATAATACGCATGAGATCGATGAGGCCGTCCTTGGCCGGCTCGACGCTCTGCTCGCCGAGCCTGAGGTGATTGCCTGCGGCGAGATCGGGCTCGATTATTACCACGAGGGGACGCCGCATGAGGTGCAGCGGACCGGGCTGATTCGCCAGCTCGAAATCGCTGCAAAGAGAAAACGGCCCATCCTCATCCATTGCCGGCCCAAAGACGGAACGGCCGATGCATGGGACGATCTGTTTCCGGTTCTGGACGAGCACTGGCGGCGCACGGGCCTGGGCGGCATCATGCACTGCTTCGGCGGCGGGTGGGATCAGGCGCGGCGGGCGCTCGACCTCGGTTTTCTCATCTCCTTTGCCGGCAACCTGACCTACCCCAAAGCGCAGGCGCTGCGCGACGTGGCTGCGCGCCTGCCGCTCGACAGCCTTCTGGTCGAGACCGACGCGCCCTGGCTTGCGCCCATATCGCATCGCGGCAAGCGCAACGAGCCGGCCTTTGTTTCGGAGACGGCCCGCGCCATCGCCGGACTGCTGGGCAGGCAAGAGCCGGAAATCGCCGCCGCCACTACGGAAAATTTTTTCCGCCTGTTCGATTTCCGTCTGTCCGCGCTCCCGCCCGGCATGGGAAACTGATAAGTGGGAGCGCCGCTGCTGCCGGCGCAGCGGTTTGATGGGTTCGAGGAGCTTGGAATGGCTCAGGACAATTCATTCGACATTGTGAGCAAGGTGGACCTGCAGGAGGTCCGCAACGCGATTGATCAGGCGCTCAAGGAGATTCGCCAGCGCTTCGACCTCAAGGATTCGCACTCCGAGATCAGGCTCGAAGGCGACGGCGCCATCCAGCTCGCCTCGGCCAGCGAGTACAAGCTCGAAGCCGTGAAGGAGATTCTCGGCCAGAAGCTGGTCAAGCGCGGCGTCTCTCTCAAGAACCTGACCTATGGCAAGATCGAACCGGCGGCCGGGCAGAGCGTGCGGCAGAAGATCAGCCTGCAGCAGGGCATTCCGGCTGAAAAAGCAAAAGAGATTGTGAAGCTGATCAAGGACGCCAAAAAGAAGGCGCAGGCCAGCATCCAGGGCGATACCGTGAGAGTATCGAGCAAGGACCGCGACGAGCTGCAGTCGATCATTGCCATGCTGCGCGGCCGCGATATGGGCGTGGACCTGCAGTTCACCAATTACCGAACGAATTGACGGCGGTGAAACCGGCCGGCGGCGTAACCGTGTACTTCCGCATCTGCCTGTAAGAACCGGAGAGCTTTGAGCACACTCACCATAGCGACGGCCCGTGAAGTCTTCGACCTGCTGCGCGAAGATCTGGTGGCCATTGAGCAGGAGCTGGCGCGCGACGCGGCTTCAAGCGTCAGCACCATCACGGAGATCGCCGAGTACCTGCGCGAGGGCGGCGGCAAGCGCATCCGCCCGTCGCTGCTGCTGCTGGCCTCGCATCTGCTCGGCTACGCGGGCCAGGGCGCAATACGGCTGGGCGCGGTGGTCGAGATGGTGCACACGGCCACGCTGGTGCACGACGACATCATCGACGGCGCCGACACGCGCCGCGGGAGGCCATCGGCCAACGCCGCCTGGGGCAACGAAAAATGCGTGCTGGCCGGCGACTGGCTTTACATGCAGGCCTTCAAGGTCGCGCTTGAGGAGCGCAACCTGCGCATCCTGGATCTGCTCGTCGGGCTCACGCAGCAGATGGTCGAGGGCGAGCTGCTGCAGATTCAGAAGCTCGGCCGCGCGGTCTCCGAGGCCGAGTACTACGACCTGATCTTCCGCAAAACCGCCTGCCTGTTTTCGGTTTCCGTGCGTATTGGAGCGGTTCTGGCCGGCGCCACCGAGGCGGAAGAAGCAAGCCTGGCCGCCTATGGCCGCGCCGTTGGCCTCGCTTTTCAGATCGTCGACGACGTGCTCGACCTGACGGCGACCGAAGAGGCGCTGGGCAAGCCCGTGGCCAGCGACCTGCGCGAGGGCAAGGCTACCCTTGCGGTGATCCATGCGTTCGATCACGGGACGGCGGCAGATCGCCGTTGCATCCAGCGCGTGCTCGACGATCGCAGCTTTGAGAACGTCAGCCGGCAGGAGATTCAGGAGATCCTCGCGCGCAACGGCTCGGTCGAGTATGCGCGCGCCGCCGCCGACCGCTACGCCAGCCAGGCGCGCCAGGCGCTGGCCTGCTTCCCCGATTCGGAGTTCAAGCGGGCCCTTCTCTGGGTCCCCGAGTTCGTGGTCGCGCGCGAAAAATAGAGTGCGGCCAGAGGCCTGGCCGGAACCGCCCCACAGGCATTGGCGGTGGTTGTTCTTTTCAGCCTGAGGCAGGATCCCGCTCAGCGTCGGAGCGAGCGGGATCGCCAATCTTTCAGCAAATCTGCTGTCCGGCCCTAAAAATGATAGGCAACGCCGATCGTCGGCTCGAACATGTTCCACCATTTATTGGTGGTGAAGTTATAGCTGCCCGATCCCACACCGAAGGTGGGCACCTTCGTCACCAGGCCGCGGTACTCGGCGCGAATGTCGAAACTGGGGCTGATCTCGTAGGCAAAGCCGGCGCCGTACATTGCGCCCACCTGGGTCTGCTGCTTGGCGTCCAGCGTGCCAAGGCCGGAGTTGACCACCGGCAGAAAGATCACGCCCGCAGGCCCGGCTTCCACGAACGGGTTCCAGTTCTTGTAGACAAAGGAGCGCACATAAGCGCCGGAGATTTCCTGCACGCGCGCCGGCACGTTGATGCCGTTGTAAAAGGCAGGGCCGGTATAGCGGAATTTGTTTTGATAAGTAAGCCCATAGTTCACTTCCAGAGCGCTGGTGGGCGTAAGCATGAAGCGGTAGCTGGCCAGCGCGCCGAAGCCGCGGTTCGAGTTCACCTGAATGTCTGTGGAAGAGGCAATAAAGGGCGGAATCAGAACCGTTCCGCTGATGCTGATGTCTTGGCGGCTTTCCTGAGCATGGCCCGCGGCCGCGCAAACGGCCAGCAGGAAAACAAGAGAAACGATCTTCTTCATTCGGTCCAGATCCATCCTCGCGACTGCGCAACCCTCCGGCCGGCAATGCGCTTGTCGATTCCGGGGCGGCGAACTTCTGGCCCACACCCCGCTTTCAGAATTGTAAATGGCCGGTATGGCGAAGCGGGATCGAGGCCGTCAATGATGGATGCAGGGATGGATGCAGGCCGGGTTCCAGCCGCCCGGTGGACGACAGCCGGCCACAGGCCAGGAATGCAACCGAGGTCTTGCCGCCTTGAGGCGTTTCTCCGGCGCGCGAGGGTTTTTCGGCTCGCCTGGGGCAGCCATCTCCGCCAGAGGCGACTCCACCCGTCCGAAGAGCCCCTGCATGGAGGCCATCCGCCCAGGCCGACACCGGCTTCTGCCTTCAGCCAGCGGCCCGGCGGCAGTTTTTGCTCCGGTTTACAATCCCTGCCGGCTCTTTAAAGCTGTCTTTGCGGCCTTAACGAGTGTTTGAAATTTCGCATCGTATTATGATCGAAACCGAGGGCAGAGCCTGGAACGGGCTGCATCCATTCAGAGAAGTGTCCGGGCGCGCCGGTCATCGCTTCAGGCGCATGAGCCCGGCCGCGCAGCCCCGTGACGGCCAGCCAGACCGGAGGAAGCCCGCCCGGCGAGTTCGTGTAAGAGGCCCGTTGACTCAACAAACAACGCACGATCGGCAGGAGGTGCCTTATGGCGCTCGCCATCATCAGGAAGAGCTGGACAAAGCCTTCCGCAATCCTGTTTGCCTCTGAAATTCCTGTGAATGAGAAGGCCTTTGCCTATGCGCTGGCGCAGGCGCGCCAGTTCGGCGCCCGGCTGGTCCTGTTCCACGCCTGTGACGCGCTGGTGGTGGCCGCATCGGAGAGCCCGGCAATCCGCTGTTATGACTACGAGGCGATCGCGCGCGCAGAAGAGCAGCACCTGCAGCCGCTCGCCGAGCGCGTCCGCCAGGCGGGGGTGCAGTGCGAAATCGTCGTGCGCCCCGGCCTGCCGGCCGACCAGATCCTGGCCTGCTGCAGGGAGCGCGAAATCGACCGCATCGTGATGGGCGCGCATTCTCCCGGCCCGGTCGGCAAAGTGCTGGTAGGCTCGGTGGCCGAGGCCGTGCTGCGGCGCGCCTGCGCCCCCGTCTGTATCGTCGGCCCTGAGGTGGAAAGCGGCGGCCAGCTTGCCGTGCGCACCGTTGTATGCGCCGTGAGCCGGCATGAATCGAGCGCCATGGTGGCGGAGTTTGCCGCGCGGCTCGCCGACCAGCACGATGCGCGCCTGCTGCTGCAGCAGGTGATCCGGCCGCAGCAGCGGGAAGAGATTCTCGCCGGCCGGTCGCTGGACGATCTGGAGCTGAGCCTGCTTGCGCTGGTGCCGGCCGAGCTGCAGGAGCGCATGGATATCCAGACCATCGTCGTGCCCGGCGATCCAACCGAGGAACTTCTCTATCAAAGCCGCGCTCAGAACGCCGACCTGATCGTGCTGGGCGCGCAGGGCGCCTCGGCGTTTGCGGCCATCACCCGGCACGGCGTGGTCTACAAGACGCTCGCCCACGCCCACTGCCCGGTGCTGACGCTTTCGCCGGTGATGCTCGAAGGGTGCGGATCGAAGAAGAACGGCGATCCCGCCGAGGCTTACATCGCGGGCGTGTTCTAGAGCCACACCGGGAGCCGGTCCGGGATCCACCCCCTGAGCCGGTCCGGAGCGATGCGCCCGTGCGCGCGCTCTGCGGCGCGCCGGAGCCCTCTGTCCTCCACCCCGTGGCAAAAAATAGAACTTTCCCGGTAAAAATCCGAAGAAACAGGTCAAGACAACGGAAAATCCGGATAGAATGCTTGCGGACCTTCCAGCCATTTTTTTCAGGCAGTTGCGCTGGCTGGCGAAGCCTCTGCGGGGGGCAGGGGCGTATCGGGGGATTGCGCCCGGGGATACCTGCGCACAACAGGAGGGAACTCGATGCACACGCAGCAAAACCATGTGCTGCCCGTACTGGCGGCGGCGGTAGTTCAGTGGCTGATTGGCGCCCTTTGGTATGGACTGATTTTTAAAAAGTCCTGGAGGAAGCTGGTGGGCGCTGCGGACGATGCCGGCAGCGGCCGCGAGATTTTTGCCATGGGCTGCTCGTTTGTTGCCAGCTTGCTGCTGTCGTTTGTTCTGTTTACCGTGCTGCAACTGGCCGGCTCGTCGACCTTCGAAGCAGGCGCGGCGCTGGCTGTAATCTGCTGGCTTGGCTTCATGGCCCCGCCGCTGATTGTGCAGCATGTGCATGAGCGCCGTCCGGTGAATCTGTTCGCCATCAACGCAGCCTACTGGATGATCGCGATGGCGGTTACAGGCGGCATACTGGCGGCTTGGCGCTGAGGCCGCTGCAGGCAGCGGCTCGCGCTGTCGGGCGGGCGCGGAAACGATCGGCCCGGCTTGTTGCAGGATTCCATGCTCGCCGTCTCCCGGGCTGCCCGGCCGGGACAGTGGCCCTTTACAATCAACCCATGACGAAGATCGCAGTTTCAACCGGCAGCGCGCCGGCGCCTATCGGGCCGTATTCGCAGGCTGTGCGTTGCGGCAACCTTCTTTTCACTGCCGGCCAGACCGGAACCGACCCGGTAACTCAGCAGCCGGTCGCGGGCGGCATTGCAGAGCAGACCAGGTGCGTCTTCGAGAATCTCAAGGCCATCCTCGAAGCGGGCGGCAGCAGCCTGGACCATGTCATCAAGACAACCGTGTTCCTCAGGAACATGGACGATTTTGCAGCCATGAACACCGTATACGACGCCTATCTCGGCCTTGGCCGCGGCGGCATCGATCCGCCGGCGCGCACAACGGTGGAAGTATCGCGTCTGCCCAAGGATGTGCTGGTGGAAATCGAAGCGATCGCCGAGGTGGCTCCGGCTGCCGGGATTTGAGCCAACCTGTCCGGAGCCGCTGCTTGCGCGGCATCTTCTGTCTCCGGCGCGTTCTGCACCGTCCACACGTGGAAAAGGCCTCCGCGCGCGATTGCCCCGGGTGTGCTGCTGCGCATCCGGGCGCTTTGCGCCAATCGCCGCCGAAGCCGGCGGAAGTTCCGGAAATGCTTAAAACAGCACCGCCGGTTTTGCACTAGACTTGGTTCGTGCGGTTTTGCCGGGTTGTTTGCCTGGCTTTTTGTGGAGTTCTCATGAGCGAAACGACAGACAAGATTCTCTGCAGCGATGCGGAGTGGCGCAGCAGGCTGACGCCGGAGCAGTACCGCGTGCTGCGCGAGAAAGGCACCGAGCGGCCATTTACCGGCGCGCTGACCGAGAATCACGAGACCGGCAATTATCATTGCGCCGGCTGCGGGGCCCTCCTGTTTTTAAGCGG
>DATGLJ010000126.1:0-10784 GCA_035294185.1 Occallatibacter sp.
ATTCTGCTGGTCTTCGGGGCCATTGTCCTGCAGGCGATCACTTCCTACGCGCTCACCCAACTGCTTTCGGTTGCCGGCCAGCGCCTCATCGCCGAAATGCGCCGCCAGGTGCAGCGCCACGTCGGCCTGCTTTCGGTCGCCTACTACGATGAGAACCGCACCGGCCTGCTCGTGGCCCGCATCATGAGCGACGTGGAAGGCGTGCGCAACCTCGTCGGCACAGGCCTGGTCGAGTTCCTCGGCGGGCTGCTCACCGCGGCGCTGGCGTTTCTGTACCTGCTTCACCGCAGCGTCACCGTCACGGTCACCGTCTTTACGGTCATCGGCGCATTCGCCCTGGTTCTGCAGTACGCCTTTCGCATCATTCGGCCCATCTTCCGCGAGCGCGGGCGCATCAATGCCGAAGTCACCGGGCGGCTCACCGAATCGCTGGGCGGCGTTCGCGTTATCAAGGGCTATCACGCCGAAGAGCGCGAGCATGCGGTTTTCTCCGCAGGCGTGGAGCGGCTGCTGCGGAACGTAATGCGCTCGCTCACCATGACCAGCATCATGTCGTCGGCCTCAACCACCGTGCTGGGCCTGGTTTCAGCGCTGGTCATGTGGCTCGGCGGCCATGCTGTGCTCAACCGCTCCTGGACGGTGGGCGATTACTTCAGCTACAACATGTTTCTCGCTTTCATGATCGCGCCTGTCTTCCAGATCGTGAACATCGGCACGCAATTGACCGAAGCATTCGCCGGCCTCGACCGCACGCACGAAATCATGGCCGAGCTTGAAGAAAATCAGGTTCCGGGCCGCATCGTGAAAATGCCCCCCATCGCCGGAGAGGTTCGCTTCGAGGAGGTCGAATTCGCCTACGAGCCCGGAAAGCCCGTGCTGCACGGAATTAGCTTTCGCGCCGAGCCCGGCACTGTCACCGCGCTGGTCGGCTCATCCGGCTCCGGCAAGTCGACCATCATCAGCCTGCTCTGCGCATTCCACACGCCGACGAAAGGACGCGTGCTGGTGGACAATATCGATCTTGCTACCGTCGACCTGCACACGTATCGCTCGCAGCTCGGCGTGGTGCTGCAGGAATCGTTCCTGTTCGACGGCACGATCCGCGAGAACGTTCTGTTCTCGCGCCCCGAGGCCGGCGAGGAAGAGTTCCTGGACGCCTGCCGGACCGCGCGCGTCGACGAGTTTGCCGAGCGCTTCCCCGACGGCTACGACACCATCGTGGGCGAGCGCGGAGTAAAGCTCTCCGGCGGCCAGCGCCAGCGCCTTTCGATCGCCCGGGCCCTGCTCGCCCAGCCGCGCATTCTCATCCTCGACGAGGCGACAAGTTCGCTCGACTCCGAATCCGAAGCCATGATCCAGGCCGGCCTGAACCAGCTCATGCGAGGCCGCACCACGTTTGTCATCGCACACCGGCTTTCGACGATCCGCCGCGCCGACCAGATTCTCGTCGTCGAGCAGGGCCGCGTCGTCGAGCGCGGCAATCACACTGAGCTGTTCGCCCTCGGCGGCCGCTACTACGATCTCTACACCCGCCAGCATGGACTTGAATCGAATCTCTTTCTCGCCCCCGGCGAAGGCGATCCCGTTCCGGCGGATCGGGGACCGGACGAAGTCTGATGCGATAAAGTATCAGTGATCATGGAACGTCTCTCGATTCCGCAGGACAATCGGCGTTGGGATTGCCTGAGCCTGGGCGAAGTCATGCTCCGGCTCGATCCCGGCGAAGGCCGCATTCACACCGCGCGCCATTTCCAGGCGTGGGAGGGCGGCGGCGAGTACAACGTAGCGCGCGGCCTGCGTCGCTGCTTCAACCTTCGCACCGGCATCGTAACGGCGCTCGCGGATAATCCCATCGGCAGGCTGGTGGAGGATTTCATTCTGCAGGGCGGCGTGGACACGTCGCTGCTAAAGTGGGTCCCCTACGACGGCGTGGGCCGCGAAACGCGCAACGGGCTGAATTTCACCGAACGCGGCTTTGGCTCGCGCGCCGCGGTGGGCTGCTCCGACCGCGGCCATACGGCAATCAGTCAGGTAAAGCGCGGCGACTTCGACTGGGAATCGATCTTCGGCGGCGGCAACGGCGCCAGGTGGTTTCACACCGGCGGGATTTTTGCGGCGCTTTCCTCTTCCACGGCCGAAGTCGCCGCCGAAGCTATGGACGCCGCGCGCAAATACGGAACGCCCGTCTCCTATGACCTGAACTTCCGCGATTCGCTGTGGAAGTCCATCGGCGGCAAAGCCAGGGCGCAGGAAGTGAACCGCGAAATCGTGCGCAAAGTAGACCTGCTGCTGGGCAACGAGGAAGACTTCTCGGCCATGCTGGGCGTAACGGTCAAAGGCGTGGGCGAGGATTTTGCAGAGCTGCCCATCGCCGGCTACGAGGAGATGCTGCGCGAGGTCGCGGCGGCGTATCCGAACCTGAAACTGGTGGCCAGCACGCTGCGCACCGCCAGCACCGCCAGCCGCAACGCCTGGGGGGCCATCGCCCTCTACGAGGACAACATCACGCATGTGCCGCAGCGCGAAATCGATATCTTCGATCGCGTGGGCGGCGGCGACAGCTTTGCCTCCGGACTGATTTACGGGCTGCTCGCCGGCAAGGGCATCGAGTGGGCGGTGCGCTGCGGAGTTGCGCACGGCGCGCTCGCCATGACGACTCCGGGCGACACCAGCATGGCCACCCTCGCCGAAGTGGAGCGGGCCATCAAAGGCGGTTCGGCGCGCATCGCCCGCTGAATGCTATAGCCGGCGAATAAAACAGAGTTGAAGGAAATTGAATGGCTGAGACAACCCAGGAAATCATCGAGCGCGTGGGCCTGATCCCGGTTCTGCGCGCCAAAAGCATAGCGCAGGGACGCGCGGTGGTCGATGCCATGATCGCCGGCGGCGTGACCGTGGTGGAAGTGACCATGACTGTGCCCGGCGCAGTCGATCTGATCAAGGAGCTGAAGAAGGAATACGGCGCAAAACTTCTGCTCGGCTCAGGCACCGTAACCACTGCGGAGCAGGCGCAGGCCACGATCGACGCCGGCGCCGAATTCGTCGTAAGCCCGAGTCTGCATCCCGAGGTAATCCGCACCACCAAGGCCAACAAAAAGATCTCCTGCCCGGGGGCGCTCACGCCTACCGAAGCCATTACCGCATGGAACGCCGGCGCGGATTACGTAAAGATCTTCCCCTGCTCGGCAATGGGCGGCGCAAGCTATCTCAAGTCGCTGCTTGCGCCCTTTCCGCAGCTCAGGATTATCCCTACCGGCGGCGTAACGCTGCAGACCGCGGAGAGCTTCATCAGGGCGGGAGCGCGGGCGCTGGGCGTGGGCGCGGATCTGGTCAACCTGGCCGCTATCGACGCCGGCAAACCCGAAACCATCACCGAAACGGCGCGCGCTTATCTCAAGGTGCTTGCCGAAGCGCGACAAAGCTAAAGCACGCGCGCCAGCCACTTTCCCGTATGCGAATGCAGATTGGCCGCAATCGCTTCCGGAGGGCCTTCGGCCACGATGCGGCCGCCGCCGTCGCCGCCCTCAGGCCCAAGATCGATCACCCAGTCGGCGCTCTTGATAACGTCGAGATTGTGCTCGATCACCACCAGCGATCCGCCGCCGTCAATCAGTTTTTTAAAGGCCGTGAGCAGCTTGGACACATCGTCGAAATGCAGCCCCGTTGTCGGCTCGTCGAGAATGTAGAGCACGCGGCTGGCCTGCGACGGCCTGGCGCTGGCGTTTGCGGCGCGCACGCCGGCCAGATGCGCGGCCAGTTTCACGCGCTGCGCTTCGCCGCCGGAAAGCGTCGTTGCCGACTGGCCCAGCCGCAGATACCCGAGCCCGATCTCATCGAGCACCGCCAGCTTTTCCAGCAGCTTCGTCTGCCCGCTAAAAAAGCGCAGGGCCTCCTTCACCGTCATCTGCAGCACTTCGTGAATATTCCTGCCCTTGTACTGCACTTCGAGAATGCGCGGCTGGTAGCGCGTGCCGTGACAGTCTTCGCAGGGCAGCTCGACATCGGCCAGAAACTGCATTTCGACTGTGACCGTGCCATCGCCCTCGCAGGTATTGCAGCGGCCGCCGGGAACATTGAAGGAAAAATGGCCGGGCGTCAGCGAAAGCCGCCTGGCATCCGGCTGCGCCGCGAAGAGCTCGCGAATCAGATCGAATCCCTTGATATACGTGATCGGGTTCGAGCGCGGCGTGCGGCCGATCGGCGTCTGGTCCACCAGAACAACGTCATTCAGCCGCTCTGCGCCGCTGAGCGAGGAAATAGTTCCGGAAGGTCCGCTGTTCTCCGCCTGCCCCAGCGCGTGCGCGACAGCCTGGTAAAGCACCTGATGAACCAGCGTCGACTTTCCCGATCCGGAAACGCCGGTAATGGCAACCAGAAGCCCCAGCGGAATCTCCACGTCGATGCCCTGCAGATTATTGGCGCGCGCTCCACGGATCACCAGCTTCTCGCGCCCCGGCGCGCGCCGGCGCGTGGGCGCAGGAATAGCGATTTTTCCTGAAAGATAGCGCCCCGTCAGAGAATTCGGATTGGCCTCGATCTCCGCAAGAACTCCATGCGCAAGCACCTTGCCGCCAAGCTCCCCGGCTCCGGGCCCAAGGTCCAGCAGATAGTCGGCCGATCGCAGAATGTCAGGATCGTGCTCGACAACGAGAATCGTGTTGCCCAGATCGCGCAGCTCTTCGAGAATGCGGATCAGCCTCTCCGTATCGCGCGTGTGCAGCCCGATCGACGGTTCGTCGAGCACATAAAGCGCGCCGACCAGCCGTGAACCCAGCGAAGTGGCCAGCTGGATGCGCTGCGACTCGCCGCCGGACAACGTCGAAGCCATCCGGTCGAGCGTAAGGTAATCGAGTCCGACGGCATCGAGGAAATTCAGCCGCTGTCTTACTTCTTCCAGAATCGGCCCCGCAATCTCCTCCTGCATCGGCGTAAGCTCGAGCGTATTGAAAAACTGCTTTGCCTGGGCGATGGTGAGAGCCACGGCTTCGCAGATGTTCCTGCCCTGAATGCGCACTGCGCGCGCTTCGGCGCGCAGCCGCCGGCCGCGGCAGTCGGGGCACTCGGCGTACCCGCGGTACTTGCTCAGCATTACGCGGACGTGCAGCTTGTACTTCTTACGCTCCATCTGCGCAAAAAAGCCCATCACGCCCTCGAAGCCGCCCTTGCCCCGCAAGACAATTTCGCGAGCGGCTGCCGGCATATCGCGCCAGGGCACATCGAGCGGCACGCCGAGTTCGCCGGCTCGCCGGCGAAGATCGGTAAACCAGGTGCGATATTTGGGCCGGTTCCAGGGGTCAATGGCTCCCTGATTCAGACTCAGGCCGGGGTTGGGAATCACGAGGTTCAGATCGTAATCCACGGTATTGCCGAAACCCTGGCAGCGCGGACACGCCCCGAAAGGATTGTTGAAGCTGAACAGCCGCGGCTCCGGCTCCCGCCCGGGACGATGACAGCTCTTGCATTCGTAGGCGCCGGAAAAACGGAAGCGCCGCCGCTCCGCGCTTTCATCGCGAGGAGCCTCCTCGAACACAACCTCGCCGGCTTCGCGATAAGCCGTCTCGACCGCATCGACAATGCGCGAGCGGTTTTCAGCGCCAACGACAATTCTGTCGAGAAGCACAAAGAGCGGAGCCCTGAAATCGAGATCGATCAGCGACTCAGGCGTGGAGAACTCGAAAATCCGCCCATGCTGCCACAGGCGGTTGAAGCCGCCGCGGCGCAACTCCGCCAGCCGCGCCTTGAGCGTTCCCAAATGCAGGTCTTCTGCGTCTGGCGCGGCGGCCTTTGCCGTTGCCCTGGTCCGGCGCGTTGGCCTGCCGGATTTCGCCTCGGAGTTCGCTGCTGGCTCCGGCGCAGCCGTCGCCGTATGCACAGGGAACAGCGCATTGAGCCGCACTCCCTCGCCCAGCGCGAGAATCGCTTCCGCGACCTCATCCACCGAATCGCGCTTCACCAGCCCGTCGCAGTACGTGCAGTGCACCACGCCGCAGCGGGCATAGAGCAAACGGAGGTAATCGTAAATTTCGGTGGCCGTCGCCACCGTGGACCGCGGATTGCGCGTCGAGTTCTTCTGCCTGATGGCGATGGCCGGCGCAAGCCCTTCGATCTCATCCACATCCGGCTTCTCAATACGTTCCAGAAATTGGCGCGTGTACGCCGACAGCGATTCCACATAGCGCCGCTGCCCTTCTGCATAGATCGTGTCAAAGGCCAGCGAGCTCTTGCCCGACCCCGAGACGCCGCTGATCACCGTCAGCTTGCCATGGGGAATCTCGCAGGAGATGTTCTTCAGGTTATGCGTCCGCGCGCCGCGGATGATGATGGACTCGCTCAAACGGAAGGCACCGGGCGAAAATGTTACAGCAGCGTCACAGCGCCTACGGCCGGGCTGAGGACGCGGCTGCCCATTTTTCAGTATAAATTGTCACGCGCCGCTGCTCAGCAGCAGCCGCCCGTGCCCGAGCACGCCACAGACGCAAAAACGCCCGCGCTTCCGGCGCGTTCGCCCCAAAGAGTGCTGTAAAAGAAAAACCGTCAGGCTGCAGCCAGCGATGCGCTCTTGTGGACCTGACGGGGAAAGCGCGCATAACTTGCCTGCGCTTTCTCGCTGGGCTGTTCACGATTCAGAACGCCGGCCAGCCCCATCAGCGCCTCGGAAGCGCAGGCCGGGCACCGATCGGCGCAGTTGCCTACGCAGTGGCAGTCCTCGCAAAGATACGCACTCGACAAGGGCATGTGTTGCATGGAGACAAATGTCATAATTGCACCCCGATCGTCGTAACGCTGGAAATGCCGCCTCTCGGCGAGATGAATCAAACAAACCTTCCTGTAAGAATTGATGCGCTGCGCTGCGGTAAAGTTGCATTTCCCGAGGGTCCGGCGGCTCTCAAAGCACTAAAAAGCCCGCACCCGGCGGCATCGGCCTTCGAATACCTCTATCCGGCTGAAAAAAGATAATTTATCGCTATGTTGAACCGCACATCCAGCGGCTATTTCCGGACCAGAATTGGTTCCGGCTCTATCGCAGGAGCCAGCCCGGCCCTTCCGCGGAATGCCGATGACTGTGCGCCGCCTTGCAGCCCGGCCTGTATCTTGGAAGGAGTCAGCGCAGCGCATTCGAATCGGATGAGTGTCTCAACGCAAAATCTGCTGGCGGTCGATGGCGGCCGGCCTCTGCGCAGGCGGCCATTCGCTCCATGGCCGCTTTTCTCGCGCGAGGAAGTCGAGGCCGTTGCGCGCGTCCTCGAATCCGGCCAGGTCAATTACTGGACCGGGGAAGAAGGCAGGCATTTCGAACGGGAATTCGCGGCATTCACCGGCTGCAGGCATGCAGTTGCCGTGGCGAATGGAACGGTTGCGCTGGAGCTTGCGCTGCAGGCTCTGGGCATTGGCTCCGGAGACGAGGTCATCGTCGCCAGCCGCACGTTTATTGCTTCTGCCAGTTGCATCCTCATGCGCGGAGCCGCGCCCGTGTTCGTCGATGTCGACCGCGATTCGCAGAACATCACGGCTGAGACCATCCGGGCGGCCATTACGCAGCGCACGCGAGCCATTATTGCCGTGCATCTCGCCGGCTGGCCGTGCGAGATGGAGCCGATTATGGAGCTGGCTCGCGCGCATCGCCTGAAGGTGGTTGAAGACTGCGCCCAGGCCCACGGAGCCGCCTACAAGGGCCGCCCCGTCGGATCCATCGGCGATGCGGGCGCTTTCTCCTTCTGTCAGGACAAGATCATGACCACGGGCGGGGAAGGCGGAATGCTGACGACAAACGAGCACAGCGTGTGGTCCCGAGCCTGGTCTTTCAAGGACCACGGCAAGAGCTATGAGGCGGCATGCGAAAACCGGCATTCGCCGGGGTATCGATGGCGGCACGAGAGCATGGGCACCAATTGGCGCTTAACCGAAATGCAAAGCGCCATCGGGCGCGTGCAGTTAAAGCATCTTCCCGAATCCGTGCAACAAAGACGCAGACTGGCCGATCTGCTCAGTGACCGATTCGCAATCATGCCGGCGCTTCGCATCGCCAGACCGCCGGATCACATCTTTCACTCGTATTACAAGTACTATGTTTTCCTGCGCAAAGAGCGATTGCGGAGCGGCTGGAATCAGCGGCGCATTCTCCAGGCCATTCGAGCAGAGGGAGTTCCTTGTTCTGCGGGGATTTGCAGCGAAATCTACCTGGAGAAGGCGTTCGCTCAGGAACTCCGCCCCGCGCAAAGGCTTCCGGTCGCTCGCGAACTTGGAGAAACGGCGCTGATGTTTCCGGTGCATCCGACGCTCAGCGAAGCAGACATGCAAGACACAGCGAACGCGGTGGAAAAGGTGCTTGCATGCGCGACGAGGTAAGGCTGGCATTGCACAAACAATTGCCTGAACAGAAGGCCCGGACGCCCGATTCGGCCCGCTGTCCGGATTGGCGTCCGCGAGCCGGTTCGCATCGGGTCCGGCGGCCTCCGGTAAAATGAAAGCAAGCGCCTGCCGGCCATGGGATCTTTGCCTCCATGGACTGCCAGGCGCGTCAGACCATTATGCTCGCTCAAAATCTGCCGGAAGCCCTTACTTTCGACGACGTCCTGCTGGTGCCTGCCTACAGCGACGTGGTGCCGATCCAGGTCAGTACACAGACGCAGCTCACGCGCACCATCACGCTCAACACTCCGCTCATCTCCTCGGCCATGGACACGGTAACCGAATCGCGCATGGCCATTGCGATGGCGCAGCAGGGCGGCATCGGCATCGTGCACCGCAACCTTTCCATCGCCCAGCAGGCGGGCGAAATCGACAAGGTAAAGCGGTCAGAGAGCGGCATGATCGTCGACCCGGTCACAATCGAACCGGACCAGATGATTGCCGATGCGCTTGAGGTGATGCGGCGTTACAAGATCTCCGGCGTGCCGGTGACGCGCGGCAAAAAGCTGGTGGGAATCCTGACGAATCGCGACCTGCGCTTCGAGACCCGCACCGACATACCGGTTGGCGACGTGATGACGAAAGAGAATCTCATCACGGTTCCTGTCGGCACCACGCTTGAAGAAGCCGAACGCATCCTGCATCGGCACCGCGTAGAAAAGCTCTTGGTGGTCAACGACCGGTACGAGCTCAAGGGGCTGATCACCGTCAAGGACATCCAGAAAAAGCTGAAGTACCCGAATGCGAGTAAGGATGAGCAGGGCCGGCTGCGCGTGGGCGGCGCCATCGGAGCCACTGGAGATTATCTTGAGCGCGCCGCGGAATTGGTTCGCGCCCGCGTGGATGTGCTGGCCATCGATTCCGCCCACGGCCACTCCTCGCGCGTTATCGAGGCGGTGCGCGACGTAAAGAAACGCTTTCCGAATGTGGCGCTGCTGGCCGGCAATGTCGCCACCTATGACGGCGCAATGGCGCTGATCGAAGCGGGCGCAGACGCCATCAAGGTAGGCATCGGGCCAGGATCCATCTGCACTACGCGCATGGTGACAGGCGCCGGAATGCCGCAGATCACGGCCATCGCCGAGGCATACCGCGCAGCGCGCCAGCATGACATTCCCGTAATTGCCGACGGCGGCATCAAGTACTCGGGCGAAATCACCAAGGCCATCGCCGCAGGCGCCAGCTCGGTGATGATCGGCTCGCTGTTTGCCGGCGTGGATGAGAGCCCGGGCGAGACGATTCTCTACCAGGGCCGCAGCTTCAAAACCTATCGCGGCATGGGTTCGCTGTCGGCGATGAGCCAGGGATCGGGCGAACGCTACTTCCAGGGCAGCGCAGATCTAGCCGACGCGGAAAGCGCCGAAGGCGTAGTGCAGCGCGAGCGCGCCAACCAGAACCGCCTGGCCAAGTTTGTGCCCGAGGGCATTGAAGGCCGCGTGCCTTATCGCGGGCCGCTCGAGGCCATGGTCTACCAGCTCGTCGGCGGACTGCGCTCCGGCATGGGCTATCTCGGCTGCGGAACAATTCGCGAACTGCAGGAGAAGGCGCGGTTTGTGCGCATCTCCGGCGCCGGACTGCGCGAAAGCCACGTGCACGACGTCATCATCACGCGCGAAGCACCGAACTACCATGTCGAGTAATCCGGAGGGCGCGGCCATCCGGGCCAGCCATCTCCTGCAGTCCGCAGGACGAAAGCGAGCCGGATTCTGGATCAGCGCCTGGTGGCCGGTGGCGGCCGGCATCGCCGTCATTTCAGTCGAATCGACGGTATGGCTGGGCGCCGACCACACGTCGGGCCCGCTCCGCCGGCTCTACGAGGCGATCTTCGGCCCGGTAAGCGACCCCGGCTGGGAGATAATTCACCATTGCATTCGCAAGACCGGCCACTTCATCGGCTACGGCCTGCTTGGCCTTGCCTGGCTGCGCGCCTGGCGGATGAGTCTGCCGCAATCGCGCTTTCTTCCCGACGCGCTGCTGGCGCTTGCCGGCACGGCCGCAATCGCCATCTGCGACGAATGGCATCAGGCGTTCCTGCCCAACCGCACATCTTCGCCATGGGATGTGCTGATCGACTGCTCGGGAGCCATCGTGCTCTGTCTGGTCGCCTACGGCTTCGCCCGCCTCACCCATCCTGAGCGGCTCCAGGAGTAGGCGGCAAAGAATAGCAACAGAAACGGGCACCCGCCGCGGCGGATGCCCGTAACGTCACGCTGAAAATCGGCCTGAACAGGACGAAGCTTACGCGGCTTCTTCGCCGCCTTCGCTTCCTTCCTGCTGCTTGGCTTCCTCGAGCTGCTTCTCAAGCTCGGCGCGCTTCCTGGCCTTCAGGTCGGCGCGCTTCTTGGCCTTCTGCTCGAGCTGCTTTTCGGCGCCCA
>DATGLJ010000127.1:0-2323 GCA_035294185.1 Occallatibacter sp.
AGCCGCCCGATAAACCGCCGCATTCGCCTCGGGCGAATCCGTGGCGGCGATGACGATGAACCGGCCGTCGAGATCGGACGGCTCGAAGCGCTTCTCGACCCACTCGATCCTGCCCGCCCGGGCCAGTTCCCTCACCTCTTCGCGCGCCTCGGGCGCGACCACGCGCAGGCGCGCTCCGGTTTTCAGCAGGCTGCCGATCTTTTCGAGCGCAACCGCGCCGGCCCCGACCACGAGCGCCGGACGGCCTTCGAGTTTAAGAAAGATCGGCAGCAGGCTCATCGCAGCTCCTGTTCTTCAGCCTCTATTGTCCGGCTCCGGCTCCTGATTTCCTAATTTCTTTATTTACTCCACCATGTGCGGCACGCGCCCGGCGGGAAGATCGCGCTCGACCGGGTCCAGCACTTCGCCGGCAAGCTGCGCTCGCAGCTCGTCGTTCGAGTGCCGCGCAAACCACGCGCGCAGGCTCTCGTTCTCCTCGCGCCCGGCAAGGTAATGGCGCAGCAGCCGCTCGATCGACTCCGGCACCAGCGGCGCCGGGCAGCGATACCCCACCGGCCGCCCCACGCCTGCATACTGACCCACCGCCCCGCCCAGGCAGAAATAGTAGGCATCGGTAAGCTGGCCCTCGTACTTGATCTTTTTGCCTTCCAGGCCGATGTCCGCAATCCAGTGCTGGCCGCAGCCGTTGGGGCAGCCGGTGACGTGCAGCTTGAGCTGCTGATCGAACTGCGGCAGCCTGCCTTCGAGCTCGTCCACCAGCCATTTCGTAAAGCCCTTGGTTTCGGTGATCGCCAGCTTGCAGAACTCGGTTCCGGTGCAGGCCACAGCGCCGCGCCAGAAGTTCGTGGCCTCGACGTGCAGGCCGATCTGGCCCAGCTCGCGCGCCAGCTCGGCGGTCTTCGCGTTGGGCACGTCGACGATGACCAGATTCTGCGAGATGGTGGCGCGCAGGCTGCCGCTGCCAAACTTCGAAGCCAGCTCCGCGGCGGCCTCCAGCTGCTCGCCGGTCATGCGCCCGCGCAGCACGGAGGCGCCCACATACGACAGCCCGGGCTGGCGCTGCGGATGGATGCCCACGTGATCGCGCAGAATTTCATCGGGAATGTCCTCGGGAACCGCTGGATCGAGCTTGTATCCCAGCCGCCGGTGCACTTCGTCGAGAAAGCTCTCCGGCGTCCAGCCCTCGTGCGTAAACAGATACTTGAGCCGTGCGCGGTCGCGGCTCTGCCGCAGCCCCTGCTGGTCGCGGAAGATCTCGGCGACAATGCGCGCCACGCGCACCGCCTCATCGCGCTTCACAAACGCATCCAGGCGCACCGCCAGGTGCGGCTCGTTCGACAGCCCGCCGCCCACGCGGATCGAGTAGCCGATCTCGTCGCCCCGCCGCACGGCCGTCAGACCGATGTCGTTGATCTCCGGATAATTGCACCAGTGCGGGCAGCCGGAGGCGGAGATTTTGAACTTCCTCGGCAGGTCGTAGAAATCGGGGTTCCCCTTCAGCTCTTTGGCAATGGCGAAGGCGATGGGCGAAGCGTCAATGATCTCGTCGGCGGCCACGCCGGCCAGCGGGCAGCCAGTCACGTTGCGCACCACGTCCCCGCAGGCGCCCTTGGGCGAAAGCCCGATCGCATCCAGCGCGTCGACGACCTCGGGCAGCGACTCGATCGTCAGCCAGTGGAGCTGGATGTTCTGGCGGACGGTGATATCGGCCAGATTGCGCGCATATTTCCGCGCCAGCCCGCCGATGGTCCGCAGCTGATGCGACGTGAGGATTCCGTTGGGAATGCCGATGCGCAACATGAAGTAGTCGCTGGCCAGCCCCTCGCCGCCTTTGCCGCCCACGGCGCCCACGCCGTCGCCCTGCGTGTAAACGCCCCACCATTTGAAATACACGCTGGCCCACTCCGGCAGCACGCTCGCCCGTCCCCGGCGCGCGAATTCGCGCACCTCGTCGAAGGCCTGCCATGGGTTCTTTGCCTGCTTCAGGCGCTCCATGCGCTGGGCTTTGGTCTCTTTCGGCGCGGCCGGCTTTTGCGGTTGTTCCTGGCTCATATATCCTTCCGGACGCCCCGGCAACAGGCTGCTGGCTGCCGGGGCCGTTTGCTGCATGCATGCAATAGAAAACCCGCGAGAGCGTGGGCTCGATCGCGGGCTGCAGATTGCTTGGATGTCGAAGGTTTACCGGCCCCAAGTCTGCTGTCCGCGCATCAGCGCCATACAGCAGCAGCGACAACAAGTAGCCAGCTTTACCATGTTTGAATCATATCGCCAAAGGAGAGGAAAAAGCAAGCATTTACGCGCCGGGGTGGGTCGCGGCTGGCTG
>DATGLJ010000128.1:0-2635 GCA_035294185.1 Occallatibacter sp.
CTCAAGCAAAAGATCGAGCACGTGACGGCCGTTCACGGAGTCGAGATTGCCCGTCGGCTCGTCCGCCATCACGATGGACGGCTCGGCTACGAAGGCCCGCGCCAGCGCCACGCGCTGCTGTTCGCCGCCCGAGAGCTGCACCGGATAGTGATCCATGCGCTCGGCGAGGCCGACTTCTTCCAAAAGCCGGCGCGCGCGCTCCAGGCCGCTGCCTTCGCAGTTGAGCTCGTAGGGCAGCAGAACGTTTTCAAGCGCGGTGAGCGTCTGGATCAACTGATAGGACTGGAATACAAAGCCGATCTTGCGCCCGCGCACGGCGGCCAGCTCCGCCTCGGCCAGGTTATGGATGGGCGCGCCATCCAGCCAGATTTCGCCCGAACTGGGCGAATCGAGCCCGGCGAGCAGTCCGAGCAGCGTGCTCTTGCCGCTGCCGCTTGCGCCCACAACCGCCACAAACTGGCCGGCAGGAATCGTCAGCGAAATCCCCCTGAGGATCTCCACGCGGCGCGCGCCGTTCCGGATCCATTTCTTCACATCGCGAACTTCAATCAATGAGACTCTCCTCGGGCACAGTATCGATATGCCGAAACGGACGGAATCATGCTCTTACACTATCAATGTGTACGCACGCCGCAGGACGATTGTTTCCTTCGTACTCCTGATTTTCGCTCTTCCGCTGTTGGCGGCGGAGCGGCCGGTGCTGGTCTGTTTCGGCGACAGCATTACAGCCGGCCGCGGCCTGCCGCCCGACCAGGCCTATCCCGCCTTTCTTCAGAAAAAGCTCGACGCGGCCGGCTACCGCTACAAAGTCGTCAATATGGGCGTCAGCGGCGCTACGACCAAGGACGCCATCGCGCTGCTGCCTTCGGTTCTGCAACTTCATCCGGCGGCGGCAATCGTTGAGTTTGGCGGCAACGACGGGTTGCGCGGGCTGCCGCTCGGGCAGACGCGCGGCAATCTCAATCATGTGATTGTGGCGCTCGGGAAGGCGCGCGTCAAAGTGCTGCTGGCCGGCATCACTCTGCCGCCCGACTACGGACCCGATTACATTCGCGCCTTCGACAGCATATTTCCCGAGCTGGCGGCCCGCAATCGCGTCGCCGTCGTTCCGATGATCTACAAAAACCTCGTCAACGTGCCGGGGACAATCCAGGCCGACGGCATTCACCCCACAGCCAGGGGCTCGGAGATGATTGCCGCGGCGCTGATGCCGCAGTTGACGCGGCTGCTCAGCAAAAACAGCCATCGGTAAACAGCGCTCACTGTAAAATCGCAACCGGCTGAAACAGCGTTCCCGCGACTCGCTTTGCAATGCCCACCAGTTCGCGCTGGCCGGCGAAGACTTTCACCAGCGGCGCCTGCGAAAACTCGGCCAGATTTGCCTGTGCGCCATTGCGCAGGCGGCTCATGGCTTCAGCGCCGGCGATGACCGGCGGCATGTGCGGCAACAGCATACGCGGATGCACGCACAGATTCCTGATTGCGTCGAGATCGCCCTGAAGCTGCTCAAGCTCGGCCAGCGTGCGCGCATCTTCCAGCGTGAAAGCGCCGGCGCGCGTGCGCCGCAGTTGAATCAGATGTGCGCCGCAGCCGAGCGCCTGCCCCAGTTCGTGCGCTACCGAGCGCACATATCCGCCGGCGCTGATGCTCATGACGAAGCTCGCCTCCGCGCCTTCGAGCGCCGTAATTTCGAAGGCGGAGATATGGACCCTGGCAGGCTTCAGTTCCACGGGCTTTCCGGCACGGGCAAGTTTATAGGCCGGCCGGCCTTCGATTTTTTTGGCCGAAAACGGCGGCGGCATCTGCTCGAGTTCTCCGCGGTAGCGCGCGGCAATGCGGCGAATGCCGTCGAGCGTAACGCCGCCGGAAAACTCCGGCCAGCGGTCGGGGCCCGCAGGCTGGCCTTCGGCGTCCCAGGTGTCGGTCGCAAAGCCCAGGCGAATGACGCCGATATAGCTCTTTTCCGCGGTGGAAAAATACTGCGCCAGGCGCGTAAACTTGCCCAGCAGCAGCGGCAGAACGCCGGTTGCGAGCGGGTCGAGCGTTCCCAGATGCCCGATGGATCGTTCGCCGGCGATGCGGCGCAGCCGATCGACCACATCGTGGCTGGTCATGCCGGAGGGCTTATCGATAACAAGAAGTCCGTTCATACCTTTCAGGTCTAGGTTAACCTTTTGAGATGAATATCTTCGGCAGCTTCGACGGCAGGGCGTGCGCAGCCTCTTGCGAAAGCGCGCAGGATAGGTCCAGTCTATAAAAGTAAAGCGGCGAAGGAATGGCAAGGAGCAAGGCCATGGAATTTGACCGCATAGAAAGACCGCTGCGCCAAATGCGCAATCTGCTTAAGCTCCTGCCCGACGACCCGGCCCCGGAACAAGTACACATGCTGCGCACACGCGCGCGGCGCATTGAGGCCGTAGCCGCTGCGCTCGAACCGGTGAGCGGCAAGGCCGCCAGGCAACTGGTGAAGGCAATCCGGCCGGTGCGCAAGGCGGCCGGGGGCGTGCGCGATATGGACGTGCTCACGCAGGAACTGCTCGCCATGCCGCGGGATGGGATCAACGCCCCGCCGAATAGCTCGCTGGCGCGGCTGGTGGAACACCTGAGCGCCCTGCGGCGGCAATGCGCGGGCGCG
>DATGLJ010000129.1:0-6838 GCA_035294185.1 Occallatibacter sp.
CCCTGGAATTTGCGAAACTCGAGGCCGAGATTGTGCGTATTCTCGAACAGGCGCGCGCAGAAGCCGCACGCTTGAGCGGCAAGCCGGCGGAGGCTCGTCCTGGTTTGCGGCAATGAATGAAACTGCACGGAATGGAGCCACCGCATGACCCGCCTGCTGACCGCACTGCTGGCGTTTTACAAGCGCTGCATTTCTCCTGCGCTGCATGCGATGGGCGGAGGCGGGTGCAAATTCCTGCCAACGTGTTCGGAGTATGCCGCTACGGCAATTGCGGTTCACGGTCCGCTGCGCGGAAGCGCGCTGGCTGCCTGGCGGCTTGTGCGCTGCCACCCATTCGGCCGCGGCGGGCTCGATCCGGTGCCTGGGCTGCGCCATTGCGCCGGCGTTCCGCGTCAGGACAGCAGTTTTCCCCACGAACCTTTACCATAAGAATGAATGGCCGCCCGCAGGCGGCCGGTCAATCCGACAGGAAGTCATCCTTTGCCCGAAATTCGCAATCCAAATCTGCAAACTCAGGGTTCCGGCAGCAGTGGCGGCGGCGATATGCGCTCCACACTTGTCTTCTGGCTCGTCCTGATGCTGGCCTTGTTCGGATACGAGGCCTTTTTCAACAAGCCCAAGCCGCAGCAGCCGGCGCAGAGCCAGGGTCAGCGGCAGAGCGCGCAGCCTCCTGCTGCGCAGGGCGCCGCCAGCCAGCCCCAGGCAGCCGGAGCCGGGGCGCAGGCTGCTGCGCCTATGCCGGCTGTTTCGGCGGCTTCCGAGTCCGGAGTCACGGTTGAGAACGAGCTGTACAAGATCGTGCTTACCAACCGCGGCGGCCAGGTGCGGCACTGGATCCTGAAGAAGTATATGGGCTCCGACGGCAAGCCGCTCGACCTGGTGCAGCCGCAGACCGCGGCGAAGTTCGGCTTTCCGCTGGGAGTATTTACGTATGATCCGGCGCTGATGACCCGGCTGAACAGCGCGCTTTATCAGGTGACGGTCTCGGGCGGGCAGGCGGGCGGAGTTGTGCTTGCGCCGGCGACCATCACGTTCCACTACGCGCAGAACGGGCTCGATGCGGTCAAGACTCTGCGTTTCGGCTCGGATTATGTCGTGGCCGTCGACGTCAGAGTTACGAACAGCGGCAGCCCGGTGCGGGCCCTGGTCGAGTGGCCGGCGGGCCTCGGCGATATGGAGGAGTTCCTGCCCAGTTCTGCGACGCGTTCGCAGGTGCGCACTTCGGTTGCTTCGTATTTCGTCCGGTCTGCGAGCGGCAACCCGGATATGACGGCGGCAAAGAAGGTGAGCAACAACGCCACCTTCGACGGGCCCTATTCCTATGTGGGCATCATGGATCTGTACTTTGCGGCGGTGTTCCTGCCCGATCGGCCCGATGAGGCGACCGCGGTTTCGCTGCATAACGCCATCGATCTGCCGAAAAATCTCAACGATCCGGACAGCGAAAAGACGCCGGCCGATGTGATCGGCGCGGCTGTGGGCTCGACTGCCGGCGAAACGCAGCTGCGCCTGTTTGCCGGGCCGAAGGACAGAGAGGTGCTTTCAGCGGTGCGGACCATGAGCCCCGATGGCAAGCCCAACGGTCCTTCGCTCGAGCCGCTTGTCCACTTCGGCTGGTTCAGCATCATCGCCAAGCCGCTCTACCTCGCGTTGCGCTTCCTGCACAGCATGCTGGGCCAGAGCATCAACAGCTGGGGCTGGGCGATCGTGATCGTGGCCATCGTACTGAACATGGTTACGCTGCCTTCGCGGTTGATGATGACGAAATCGTCGCTCAAGATGATGCGCATCCAGCCTAAGGTGGACGCGATCAAGAACCGCTATAAGAACCTGAAGGCCACCGACCCCAAGCGCGCCGAAATGAACCAGGAAATGATGGCGCTCTACAGGGCCGAAGGCGTGAACATGTACGGCAGTTGCCTGCCCATGCTCATCCAGATGCCGCTGCTATACGCCATCTACGAAGTCCTGGAGGTGGCCATCGAACTGCGCCAGGCTCACTGGCTGTGGATCCCGGACCTGTCTTCTCCGGATCCGACGTATATTCTGCCGGCGGTGTTCATTCTCACGATGTTCCTCGTGCAGTACATTACCCCGTCGCCGGGAATGGATCCGGGCCAGCGGCGCATGATGGCCTTTGTGATGCCGGTGATCTTCGGTTTCACGCTGTTTCACTTTCCCTCGGGCCTGGCGCTTTACTGGTTCGTGGGCAACCTGATCAATCTCTTGATTCAGATCGGCATCAACCGGTCGGCCGTCGGCAAGGAGATGCATGCCATTGCCGCGCGGCGGGCCGCGAAGAAGAATCCCAGGATTGTTCAGGGGCGGCGGTAGGAACAGCAGAGACTCAACAAATGGGGAGCAGGGAATAGAAGAAGCGAAACGGCTGCCGGCGCTCGTCCGCGTTTTATTGTGCGTGACCGGCCGGCTTCAGCTCCGCTCGGCTTTTGCTCGCAGCCGTTACTGCAGCGTTTCTGTTCCTTTTCCCTATTCCCTGTTTTCTGCCTTTTTTGTATCGTCTGGATATGCCGATGCCGGAGACTCAGCCTAAACGCTATGCCAGCATGCAGGATGCGCCGCATCCTGCGCCGGAAGCCGAAGAGATCTACCGCCGCTGGATCCAGTTCCTCGACGACGAGTTCACGCGGCACAACTCGCAGGAGCGTCGCGCCGAGATTGTTCGCGACCAGCTTTACCAGCTTTACCTGGGCCGGCCGCACGGCGGCAAGCTGAATCTGACGCTTACCTCGGAGCTCCCCGGCAATGTGCTCTCGCTCTCGCTGGATCCGCTGAACGTGACTCTGGAGGCCGAGCATTTTGCCGATGTCGATCGCGAGCGCTACGCGCAGCGCAAGCCGCTGCTCTGGTTCTGGCAGATGTTCGACCGGTCGCCGATCGGGCTGAATCACTGGCTGGGACTCCGCTTCCGCTGCATGCTTGGCCGGCATATCTTCGAGCACGTCGGCAGCGGCGTCAAGATCCATCACGGCGTCGATCTTACGTATGGCTATAAGCTGTCGATCGGCGACGGAGTAGTCATCCGGCAGCGCGCTCTGTTGAACGACCGCGGCGGCATCAGGATCGGGAACAACGCGGTGATCGGCTCCTACGCCCGCATCTACTCGCACGTTCACGATCCGCAGAATTACGAAATCGTTCGCCTTCAGCCCACCGAGATCGGCGCAGGCGCGCGCATCGGCAGCCACATGATCGTGCTGGCGGGCAGGAACCTGGCCGATGGCGAGGTGGCCGGGACATTCCCTACCGACACGATTTGACCGAAGGCGCATCGGCGCCGCGTGCTACCCTGAGTTTTCCAGTTCAGGAGAACTCCCTTTGCAGTCCGGCGCCTTTCTTATCGCGGTTTTCGAGTTTGTTCTGCTGCTTTTTTCGCTCAGTTTTCACGAATGCGCCCATGCCTGGATGGCGTCGCGACTAGGCGATCAGACCGCGCGGCTGCAGGGGCGGGTTACGCTCAATCCCGCTTATCACATCGATCCTGTCGGGACGCTGCTGTTTCCAGCCCTGATCATCTTCGGGCCGTTCTTCGGGTTCGGATTATTCAGCGGATTTCTCGTCGGCTGGGCGAAGCCGACGCCGGTCATCGCGCGGAACTTCCGGAAGATCGTGCGCGACGACAACCTGACCACGCTCGCCGGGCCGGTCTCGAATCTGATTCTGGTCGCGGTCGCCTTCCTCATCCTTGCCGTCATGGCTGTAGCGCTGCCCGACGGCCGTACGATGGTTCGCGGATCGTTGTTTGCCGCCTTCAACCCCGCGGCGCTCTCCTTCGCGCATCCGGTGGCGCTATTGTGCACGCTGGCCATCCTGATCAACCTGTCGCTGTTCTATTTCAACCTGCTGCCCATTCCGCCGCTTGACGGCAGCCGCGTGCTGCGCAACATCCTTCCGTATCGCGCCGTGCAGTACTACGACCGCATCAATATCTGGGTCGCCTACCTTCTGATGATCTTCGCCGGCGGTTATATTTTGCGGCTTCTGCTTGCGCCCTCGCTGGCTCTTATTTATTCGGCGCTGATCGCTTTGTAGACCTGGCATTTGCCGCTTTGCCGGTGGCGCGCGGAGTCATATCCATTCCTTGGGCTAAAAGAAAGCGGCGGAACAGGCCGGCGTTGCCCGCCGGTTCGGGGCCCGCGGGATAGGCGATCGAAAACATGCGCGCCAGGCGGAGACCGCGCACGCGCGCCAGCCTGAGCGTGCCCAGGGCGAGCTGATTGCGCACCGCCCAGCGCGAGACGAATGCCGCGCCAAGACCGGCTTCGACGGCGCTCAGCAGACCCTCGGTCGAGTCCAGCTCCATGGTCGGGCGGAGGTCTTTCTTCCGCAGTCCGGCGCGAAGCAGTGCGTTCTCTACCACGCGCCGCGAGCCCGAGCCGAACTCGCGCATCAGCAGCGGGGTGTCGGCGAGACGCGCGACATCGATCTCCCGATCGGCCCATTCGTGGTCTGCGGGCACGACCAGAACCAGATGGTCCTCCATGAATGGCTCAACGCGAATACCTCTGCGCAGCGGCGGGCCTTCGATCAGCGCAAGCTGAATCCGATCGGCGGCCAGCGCCTCGAGCATTGCATCGGTGTTGCCGCTGCGCGCGGTAATGGCGATGCGCGGATGCTCGCGCAGAAAGCCGGCGACGAGATTGGGAAGAAGATATTGGCCGATGGTTTGCGAAGCGCCGATGGCCAGAACGCCTCCCTGTTTCCCTGATGCGCCCGCTACGGCTGCGAGCGCCTCATCCGCAATGGCCTTGAGCCGCTCGGCGTATGGCAGCAGAGCGCGGCCGGCGGCGGTGAGCGCGATGCGGCCGCCGTTGCGGGAAAACAGCGGCGTGCCGCACTCCTCTTCGAGCGCCTTGATCTGCTGGGTGACGGCGGGCTGGCTGAGCAGAAGCTCCTTGGCTGATCTGCTGAAGTTCAACTGCGTCGCGACCGTGCGAAATACCTTGAGGCGGAAATTCTCCATGCAATGCCGATTTTATCTGCATATTCCGGCCGTCTTTATCTGTCGGCGCAGCGGCGGTCGCCGGACACGCGATTGAGACCCCGCATCCAGGCCCCAGCCGATGCCCATATTTCTCAGCCGAGAGTGCGCCTCTGGCCGCGCAGGCTCTCAGGCCCGAGAAATTTTATTCGTTGCGTCTCATATTGCGATGCGCGTATACTCCCGCAATCCCCCGGAGGAGGTGTGCACATGGCAAAGATCAATCCTGGACGCGTGATCCTCGGCGGAATTGCCGCGGGGATCGTGGCCGACATTCTCGACTATCCTGTCGACGGCCTCTGGCTGGCGCCGCGCTGGAGCGAAGGGCTGAAAGCGCTTAACCATCCGGCGGCTTTCTCGCTCAACGCCATTGTCTGGTTTCAGCTGATCGGCATCGCCGGCGGCATTGTCGCAGTATGGCTCTATGCGGCTATGCGGCCGCGCTTCGGACCTGGCGTCAAAACCGCTGTTCGCGCAGGCATTGCCGTATGGGTGCTGGCCGCTCTGCTGCCCAACCTCACATTCATGTATGCGACCGGTCTGTTCGGACGCCGCCTAACCCTCTACACCACGCTTGGCGCGCTGGTGGAGATCGTGGTCGGCACGATTGTCGGCGCCGCGCTCTATAAGGAAGAAAGCGCCGGGGAAGGGAAGCCGGTTGCTTCGGAAAAGCCCCGCGAAGCAGTACGCGCCTAGCCGTGCGCGGATAATTCCGCATGAAGTGACCGGGACGTATCTGCCGCGTCCCGGTTTGCTCCGGATCTCTGCGCCCTTGCGCCGCGCAGGACGGCGGCAATGCCGGCTTCGCCGTTATGCGAACGCCAGGTTCAGATTGTCGATAGCCTCATCGATTTCCGCCGTATTTTTGTAGCCCACCGTTACGCAGTCCACGTTCGCGTTGCGGAATGCGAAGCGCATCGCTTTCTGCCGGTCTTCGTGGTCAAAGCGGCCCTCGCCGATCAGCTTCATGCTGATGACTCCCATTCCGCGCGCCTTTGCCTGTTTCACGTGAGCCACAACCTCCGGGACGTTGCCCGGCTCGCCGCTGTCCGGCACCTCGGCATCCATAACCGCGCCTTTATGGTTCATGCGGATCATCGCAATATCGAGCCACGGGGTATCGGGAACGCGCCGCAGCGCCGGCAAACCGTGGACCGAGGCGCCATGGCTGACGATCATCTGCCGGTGCTCGGCTTCCAGGATCGCATCCTGCCAGCGCGCCGTTTCAGAAGGCCAGTCGGCGTCGTGCTGCCAGTGCAGCAGCATGATGTCGAAGTAATCCGTGCTCGAATTGCGGCGCAGCTCATCGAGCTTTTTCATCGGATCGCCGTAACCGCTGGTTGTCACCTTCGACATCAGCCGGTAGCTGTCGCGCGGCAGGCCCTTCAGCGCGGTTCCCAGCATCTGCTGCGAGTCGCCGTACGATTCGGCCGTTTCGAAGAAACGGATGCCGCGCTCGTAAGCGTAACGCACCAGCCGCGTAAAGCCGTCCTGCCCCAACTGCTGCTGCACTCTGCCGCTGAAGCTGCCGGTGCCGAAGGCCAGCCGCGTCACCTGCACCTTCGATTTGCCCAGCGTCACCCACTCCGTGGCCGCTTCACGCCTGGCAGGCAGCGCGCCCACGCTCGCCAGCGCGCCGGCTGCAACGCCGGCCTTCAAAAAACTTCGTCTTGAACAGGGCTTCATGCGAAACCTCCCGCGGCATGCGCTGATTGTCCGCAATGGTAGCACAAAGGCTCCGGCCGGGAGCCGAGGGAGCCAGAGAGACGAGGGAGCAAGGGAGCAAAGCCCGCTCGGATAGGCAGATAAGCCGGCCTCAGCAGCAATGTGCAGCGCGGC
>DATGLJ010000130.1:0-2363 GCA_035294185.1 Occallatibacter sp.
GATTGGCGGCTCGCGTCTGATGTCGATCCACGACGGCAGATTCCAGGCGCATGCGCTGCCCGGCGAGCAAAGCCGCAACCGCATCAAATCGCTGCTCCAGACTCGCGACGGGGCCATCTGGGTGGGAACCGTCAGCGGTCTTTACCGTTCGCCCGACGGCGAGGCGCCTTTCGAGCATGTGTCCGGAGTCAGCGGCACTGTCCACGTGCTCCGCCAGGCCGACGACGGGAACCTGTGGATGGGAATTATGGGCAGCGGCAGCGGCGTATGGAATGTAACCGCCGGACCTCGCCTCTCCGCTCCGCTGATGCGCATTGCTGGCACTGTGCTGAGCATTTGCGAAGATCGCGAACGGAACATCTGGGTGGGAACGCAATCGGGAATGATCCGTTACAGCCGGACGCCGATGAGCGTAGTGGCGGTTCCCGACACGCGAAATTCCGACTTCGGAACCGTCTATCTCGACAGGGATGGCGCGTTATGGAGCGCAGCAACGAGCCTGACGCGCATTGTCGACGGACGCGCCGCGCCCTACGCTTTTCCCGCTCTGCACGGCGCGAAGGTCCGCAACTTGATCGGCGCCCGCGACGGCAGCATCTGGATCGGGACCGATGGCAGCGGATTGTTTCATCTTTCCGGCAGGCAGGTGCAGCGATATACCGCCGCGCAGGGCCTGGTGAACAATTTCATTCGCGTCATGGTTGAGGCCCGTGACGGCTCCATGTGGATCGGCACAGAAGGCGTCAGTCACCTTATCGGCGGCCGGTTCATCAACTATGGCATTAAGAACGGGCTGGCTTATTTCAGCATCCGTTCGATGATCCAGGACCGCTCCGGAGGCATCTGGATCGGCACCGATCTCGGCGTCAGCCACCTGGTGAACGGAAAGTTTGTGACCGACGCGGCGGTGAATGCGATGCGCCTTGAAAGGGTGTGGGCCATTCATCAGGATCCCGATGGAGGACTGTGGTTCGGATCCAGAAACCATGGGCTCTATCGCTACCGCGCCGGCAGGCTGACGCATTTTACCGTTGCCGACGGATTGGCCAGCAACTCGGTCTACTCGATTCTCGAGGACTCGGCCGGGCATTTCTGGATCAGCAGCCCCGGCGGCGTTTCGCTCCTCGATCGCCGCGAGCTGGACGCCTACGCGGACGAGCCTGAACAGTCCAGGCGCCCTTTCTCCATCACGACCTATAGCCTGCCCGACGAAGACGGTCCGGAAGAAATCTTTGGCGGAGTGCAAAACGCCGGCAGCATCGGGCCGCGCGGAGATGTCTGGTATCCGGGCAGCCACGGCCCGGTGCATGTAACGCTGCCCGAGAGCCAGCCCTGGACAATGCCGCATCTTGCCATCGATCAGGTGTCGGCAGATCATCTTGCCCATCCGTGGGCAACGGGCGCCGGGGAGGCTGTTCTATCGCCGGCCAATAGCCGGCTGCATCTTTCCTGGCAATTGCTCACGCTCAGTTCGCAGCAAAACGCGCGTTTCCGCTATCGGCTGGCGAACTTTGATCGTAAATGGATCGGCGCGCTCGACCGGCGCGACGCATCCTATGACAATCTTCCGCCCGGGCGATACCTCTTTGAGGTGGAGGCTTACGAAACCAATCATCCCAGCGTCGTTTCCAGAGCCGAACTGGTCGTCATCAAGTATCCCTACTTCTACCGTCGCTGGTGGTTTCTGCTCGGCCTGGCGCTGGCCGCCCTGGCTGCGGCGTTCAGCGCGTACCGCGTCCGCCTCAACCGCATGAAGCAGCGCTTTGCCGGCGTGCTGGAAGAGCGCAACCGCATCGCGCGTGAAATTCACGATACGGTGATTCAGGGATGCACCAGCGTCTCGGCGGCGCTCGAAGCGGTTTCGACCATCGCGCCGGAACGCGCCTCCATCCGCGACGAACTGCTGGACCGGGCGCGAAACCAGGTGCGCGAGACCGTCAACGAAGCGCGCCGCGCCGTATGGGACCTGCGGCAGGAGCCGGCGCGCGGCATGCTGAATGAAAGCCTCGCGGCCATGAGTGCGCGCATTGCCAGGGAATTTTCCGTTCCGGTGCGCTGCACCGTGCGCGGCCGGCCCTTCCGCGCCAGCCAGCCGGCTACGCACGAGATTCTGATGATTGCGCGCGAGGCGGTGCACAACGCCGTGCAGCACGGCCGTCCCTCGGCCGTCGAGCTCACGGCCGATTTCGGCGACGAAGCGTTGACCATGGAGATCGCCGATGACGGCGTGGGCTTCAGTCCCGCTATGGTGCAGGCAAACGGCAGACGGCGTTACGGCCTGGTCGGCATGAAGGAACGCGCAGCCCGGCTGGGCGGCCGGCTTGAGATTCGCAGCGCTCCGGGACAGGGTGCGCGCGTGATTG
>DATGLJ010000131.1:0-17245 GCA_035294185.1 Occallatibacter sp.
GTTCCCTGTCCCCTGAGCCCTGTTCCCGGCAGTTCTGCTCGCTGACGTCTATCTCGCCGCCTTCCATCAGCGAGTCCAGGTCTTCCCAGAAAAACTCCCGCCGGTCCACGATCTTGCCCGCGCGCATGTGAAACAGATTTACGGCCAGGCTGCCGTCCTCATAGTGATAGCCGAAAACATCGGCGTCATCGCCCGTTTCCGCCGTCGCAATCCGCTGCTTCTCCTGCAGTTGCCGCACCGTCGAGAGCTGGTCGCGCAGCCGCGCCGCGGCCTCGAACTGCTCGGCCTCCGCCGCCGCCATCATGCGCTTCTCGAGCATTTTTTCGAGCTCCGCATGCCGGCCTTCGAGGAAGAGCTGCGCATCCCGCACCGCCTCGCGATATCTCTCAGGCGTCGTCAGCCCTTCCACGCAGGGGCCCAGGCAGCGATGGATGTAGTACTGCAAACACGCGCGCGGGTGATACCGGCTCAGGTCCACCTTGCAGCTCGGCAGCAGAAAGCTGCGATGGATCAGCTCCACCACCCGGTAAGCAAGATTGCCCGGAAAATACGGCCCGTAGTACGCCGACCCGTCCCTGCGCAGCCGCCGGGTGACAAAGACCTTCGGAAACCGGTCGGCCAGCGTGAGCTTTACGTAGGGGTAAGTCTTGTCATCCCGCAGCAGGATATTGAACCGCGGCTTGCGCTGCTTGATCAGGTTGTTCTCAAGCGCCAGCGCCTCATGCTCATTGGCAACCAGGATGTAGTCAAGGTCAACCGCCTCGCGCATCAGCGAGCCGGTCTTGGCGTTGGCCTGCGACGCTTCCAGCAGATACGACCGCACCCGCGAGCGCAGATTCTTCGCCTTGCCTACGTAGATCACCTCGCCCTCGGCGTTCTTGTACAGATACACGCCCGGCTGTGCCGGCAGGCTGCGGATTTTTTCGTAAAGGTCCATTGCGCAGGCGGCGCGCGGAGCGCCATTGGTTAGATTACCGGCGGCCGCATCCGGAAACAAACCGCGCATTCGCCCGCAGAACCGCACCCCTCTTTGCATAAGGCCGCTGTGCTCCGTGGCGCTCCGGCCGTTTTAGACTGAAGGAACTCGTCATGAAAGATTCAATCCATGCGTCGAAGGAGAACTACCTCAAGGCCATCCTCGAAGCCGAGGCCGAAGGCCGCCAGGTGATTCCGGCCGTACTGGCCCACTGGCTTGAGGTCTCGCCGCCGGCCGTCACCATGGCGCTCAAGCGGCTCAAGCGCGACGGCTTTGTCAATGTGGACCCGGACGGCATCGTCCGCCTGACGGCGGCCGGCCGCGAAATGGCCTACCGCACCGCGCTGCGCCACCATCTGGTCGAGCGCATGCTCAGCGAGATCTTTGGCATGGAGTGGCACGAGATTCACGAAGAGGCCGAACGGCTCGAGCACGCCGTCTCGCCGGCCTTTGAAGCGAAATTAAAGGAAAAGCTCGGCGAAGGCGCCTGCCCGCACGGCAACGCCGTGCTGCCTGAAAATCCAGCCGATCGCAAGCGCCGCGGCGAAATTCCGCTTTCAGAAGCCGTCGAAGGACGCCGGTACACCGTCACCAGTCTGCAGGAGCGCGACCCCAAGCTGCTGCTCTTTCTCCACGGGGCCGGAATCGGCCCCGGCCAGAAGCTCGAGGTAACCCGCCAGAACTACGACCAAACCGTCTCGGTTCAGTTGCCTGCGGGCAGCTCCATTCTTGGCCGCCCGGCCGCCGAGGCGGTCTGGCTGCGTCCGGAAGGCAATCCCGCAAAGGGAAAATCCTCCCGTTCGAGACCCGCTTCGGGCCGCGCAAGATAATGCAGAATAATTTTTCGAATTAACTGCAATTAACAATCTGTGGCATACTATGGCTGAGGAGGCTGCTGCCCTGCAACCCAGGTCCATGTCTACTCAGGTCGCCGCACGCACCGTTGCCACAGAGCCCTCGCTGCCCGAGGTGCACTCCAGCATCCGGCTTTCCCGCTCGCCCTTCTTCTGGCGCAGGCTCCTCGGCTTTCTCGGTCCCGGTTTCCTCATCTCCGTCGGCTACATGGACCCCGGCAACTGGGCCACCGATATCGCCGGCGGTTCGCGCTTCGGCTACACGCTGCTGTTCGTCATCATGGCCTCGAACCTGATGGCCATCCTGCTGCAGAGCCTCAGCCTCAAGCTCGGCGTCGCCACCGAACGCGATCTTGCCCAGCTTTGCCATGAAGCCTGCGGGCCAAAGGTGAGCATGGCGCTCTGGCTGCTGGCCGAGGTCGCCATCGCCGCCTGCGACCTGGCCGAAGTCATCGGCTCAGCTATTGCGCTCGAGCTGCTCTTCCACATCCCGCTCATCTGGGGCGTGCTCATCACCGGCACCGACGTGCTGCTCATCCTGCTCCTGCAGCGCTGGGGATTCCGTTACATTGAAGCGCTGGTCATCGCCCTGATCGGCAGCATCATCGTCCTGTTCGGCATCCAGATGTTTCTCTCCCGGCCCGGTTACGCCGCCGCGCTGCGCAGCCTTGTGATTCCTTCGCCCGCCATCCTCACCAACAGCGCCATGCTGTACATCGCCATCGGCATCCTGGGCGCCACCGTGATGCCGCACAACCTCTACCTGCATTCTTCGCTGGTGCAGAGCCGGCGATACGAGCGCACGCGCGAAGGCAAGCGCGAAGCCGTGCGCCTGGCCAATATCGACTCGGCGCTGGCCCTGACGATCGCGCTTTTCGTAAACGCCGCAATCCTGATCGTCGCCGCGGCAGTCTTTCATCGCCACGGCTACTATGAGGTTGCGGCTATTCAGGACGCATACAAGCTGCTCAGCCCGCTCGTTGGCGCAACCGGCGCAAGCACGCTCTTTGCCGTTGCGCTGCTGGCCTCGGGCCAGAACTCCTCGATTACCGGAACGCTCGCCGGCCAGGTAGTGATGGAGGGCTTCATCCACATCCGCCTGTCGCCCTGGCTGCGCCGCCTGCTTACCCGCTCGCTGGCCATCGTCCCCACCATCGCGGTTGTGGCTATCGCCGGCGAGCGGGGCACGGAAGAACTGCTCATCCTCAGCCAGGTGATTCTTTCCTTCCAGCTCAGCTTCGCCGTCGTTCCTCTCGTGCTCTTCACCGGGGACCGCAGGCGCATGGGCGAACTCGTCAATCCGCGCTGGCTGCAGGCGCTGGCCTGGATTACGGCCGCACTCATCGCCGGCCTGAATGCGTGGCTGCTCATCCAGACCGCCATGGGCGGCTGAATCGTAGATCGCGGCCGGCAGTCTGCGAGTTCAAAGGGCGAGGGCAGGGGAATCAGGGCCGCGCTTCATACACAATATTGAACGGAGTCTCTGCGGCCCGGCGAAAGCGCGTGAAACCGGCCGATCGCACGACATCCCGTATGCGCGCTTCGCCCGCCTGCGCGCCAAGACACATTCCGACCTCCTGCGACCGCGAGCAGGGCGTGCACAGCAGCGTTGAGAACGAGTAATACACGCGCCCGACAGGATTCAGATTGTCTTTGAGCTGATCGTTGGCAAAGGGCTCGACGATCATCCAGGTCCCGTCTTTGGCCAGCGACTCAAGCACGTGCATCGACGCGCCTACCGGGTCGCCCATGTCGTGAAGGCAGTCGAAGACCGCGACCAGGTCGTAATCCCGCCCCGGAAAGTCTTTTGCTTTGGCTACAGCGAAATTCACTCGCTCGCCCAATCCCTCGTCCCGCGCCTTTTCGCGCGCAGCCTGGATGGATTTGTCATGGTAGTCGAACCCGAAGAACTGCGAATTCGGGAAGGCCTTCGCCATCAGGATGGTGGAGGCTCCCAGGCCGCAACCCACATCGGCTACGCGCGCCCCGCGCCTCAGCTTCTCCTCAACATCATGCAGTGCAGGTATCCACGAGCTGATCAGGTTGGCCGCATAGCCCGGACGGAAGAACTTCTCGCATCCCCGGTATACGCCCTCGGCATGTTCATGCCAGCCCATGCCTGCGCCGGTGCGGAACGAGTCGGCAATCCTCGGCACCGCTTCGAGCGAAGCCAGCGCCAGCTCGAACGCGCCGGGCAGATATGCCGGGCTGTCTTCCTGCGCCAGTGCGAATGCCTGTTCCCGGCTCAGGCTGAACTCGTCGCGGGCCGCGTCGTAGTTGACGTAGCCGCCCGCCGACTGCGACGCAAGCCACTCGCGGACGTAGCGCTCATCGGTTCTGGTCGCGGCGGCCAGAGCCGAAGCCGTCATCGGCCCGGCCGCCAGCGCTTTATACAGCCCGAGCTTCTCTCCGATGACTACCATCCCGGCGTGGACTGTCGCACCCAGATCGGCAACGAACTTCCCCAGAAAGGCGTTGAGCCTATCCATATCGATTACCGGCTCTTCTGGATCAAGCGGACGCATCCGTGCAGTCGCCATGATTGGCCTCCTCAGGTGCCTTGAGATTGGGGAGATGTTTACCGGAATTGCGGGAGAGCCGCGCGCGGCACCTTGTCGCGCATTTATAGTCCTCATTCCGCAGATAAGTCAATAGATATCGAATCGAGTCCGCCAGCCGAACCGCTCTTGCCGCTGCGCCGGCCGCAGCCGTCTTAACACGAAGGGGGTTGCCAGCGTGGTTCTCCCATCTTGTTTTGCCCGAAAACCCTCTCGCCGGCCCGCGATAATGAAAACTGCTCTGGGATGATCGTTTGCCCGGCCTGCCTGTAGGATCGAGAGCCGGCAGGGCGAAAGCTGCTGCCCTCATGAAGCCGATTCGTATCGTTCTTTCGCCCACTCGCAGCCGTCCCGTGAATGTTTTTCTGGGACTTACGCTGCTGATGGCCGCCGTGCTGCTGTTTCTGGCGCTGGCCAGCTACCACGCTGCCGATCCCTCGCTGAACACCGCAGCGGATCCTGCAGCGGCCGGCGCTGTGCGGAACTGGGCCGGCCTCTTCGGGGCTTACCTGAGCGACCTGCTGCTGCAGGCTCTGGGCGTCACCGCATTTTTCCTGCCGCTCTGGATGGGCGAGATCGGCTGGACGTGGATGCGCTCGCGCCCCGGCGGCCCGGCGCTGCTGCGCTGGTTCGGCATGACGCTCACAGTGCTGTTTCTGCCTACCGTGCTTGGCCTGACGCCGTGGCGCTGGCGCTGGCTGCACATGATTGCCGTCGAGGGCGTCGTCGGCCAGCTCATGGCCGGCCTGCTGGTGCGCTATCTCAACGTGCAGGGTTCGTGGGTTGTAGCCGGAGGCCTTGCCGCGGCCGGCATCTATTTCGCCTTTGCCATCAGCTTCCATGCGTTGCGCGAAAGGATCGAGGACCGCTGGAGCTGGCTGGTTTCGCTCTACGAGCGCTGGCGCAGCCGGCGCGAGGAACGCGCCGAGGCCCGCGGGTCAGAGAGCGAGGAGCCCGAATCGGATCTTCCCTTGATTCCGGAAACCGCGCATGCCGATCTGCGCGAACCGCGCCGTGGGCTGTTTGCCCGTCTCTTCGGCCGCCGCTCGCGGGAAATCAACCCGGTCGACGAAATTCCGGCATTTCAACGCAATCCTGTCCCCGCGGCCGAAGAACAGGCCGCTGTTGTTCCATTGCGCCGGCCCAGCATCTGGGAGCGCAGGCTCGACCATCCGGCGCAGCCTGAACCGATGGCCGATTCCAGGCCCGCATCGCCGCAGAACATCGCGCCCATGCGCGCTCCGGCTGCGCCTGCCGCCGAAGCCCCTCAGTCTCCCATCGCTCCCGTGCCCAATCCCTGGTCTGAGTCTGGCCCGGCGGCCGCGCGCCCGGAGCCCGCCGCCTTACCCCGAACCCAGGCCCCTGCCGAGATCGCCATCCACGAGCGCGCCGACGCCGAGATCCGCACCGCCCCCGTTGCGCCCAAAAACGTCAGCGGCTTCAAGCTGCCGCCCAGCACGCTTCTCAACGCCGGCGAGGGACCGCAAACCGTGCGCGAAGACGCTCTGCGCGAAGAAGCCCGGGTCCTGGTGGAAAAATGCGCCGAGTTCGACGTTCGCGGCCAGGTCGTGCAGATCAACCCCGGGCCTATGGTCACCACCTATGAGTTCAAGCCCGAGGCCGGCGTCAAGTACTCGCGCGTCACCGGTCTGGCCGACGACCTCTGCCTGGCCATGCGCGCCGAGAGCATTCTCATCGAGCGCATGCCCGGCAAAAGCACCGTCGGCATTCAGGTCCCCAACCACGAGCGCGAAACCATCCACCTCCGCGAAGTCATCGAGAGCGAAACCTTCGCCAGGGCCAAGTCGCGGCTTACCCTCGCCATGGGCAAGGACATCAACGGCCGCATCGTCACCGCCGACCTCGCCACCATGCCCCATGTGCTCATCGCCGGCTCAACAGGGTCCGGTAAATCCGTGGCCATCAACGCCATGATCATGAGCCTGCTCTACCGCACCACGCCCAGCCAGGTCCGGCTCATCCTCGTCGATCCCAAGCGCGTGGAGCTGGGCATGTACGAGGGGATTCCTCATCTTTTTACTCCGATCATCACGGAGCCGAAGCTGGCAGCCAATGCCCTGCGCAACGCCGTGCGCGAAATGGAGCGCCGCCTCAAGCTGCTGGCAAGCAGGTCGGTCAGGAATATCGACCAGTACAACAAACTGTTCGAGGGCGCAATGCCCTCGCTCTTCGAGGAGGGCGAGCAGGAAGAGCCGCTGCCCTACATCGTCATCATCATCGACGAGCTCGCCGACCTGATGATGCTCGACCGCGCCAACGTCGAAGAATCCATCACGCGCCTTGCGCAAATGGCGCGCGCCGTCGGAATTCACCTGGTGCTCGCCACGCAGCGCCCCTCGGTTGACGTCATTACCGGCCTCATCAAGGCCAACGTGCCCACGCGCATCAGCTTCCGGCTGGCCACCAAGGTCGATTCCCGCACCATCGTCGACACCAACGGCGCCGAGGCCCTGCTCGGCCGCGGCGACATGCTCTTCCTGCCGCCCGGCTCCAGCCGCCTCATGCGCCTGCACGCGCCCTACGTCAGCGAAAAGGAAACCGCCGCCATCGTCAGCTTCTGGAAGGAGCAGGGCGCGGCAGAGTACGTCGAAGGCTTCCTCGACTCGCCCAAGGACGAGCGGGCCGGGATGGAAGGCGCCGGCGCGGACGAGGACGAAAACGATCCCATGTTCGACGACGCCGTGCGCCTGGTCTTCGAATTCGGCAAAGCCTCCACGTCGCTGCTGCAGCGCCGCCTGCGCATCGGCTACGGCCGCGCCGCGCACTTGATCGACCTTATGGAGCGCGACGGCCTGGTTGGTCCTGCCGACGGCTCACGGCCCCGCGAGCTTCTCAAAGCCCCTGGCTGGCTGCACGAAATCCCCGCTGTGAATGAGTAACGGCCTGGCTCTATGAGAAAAAACCGGCCCGGCGCAACATTCCGCCGCTGAGCGCCGGCCTGAGACGATCCCCTTGAGAGAATGAAGGTGAAGAGAATCAGCCTGCCTGCGCGGGGTGTGGGCAGCTCCGCAGTCCGAAGTTTCCTGGAGCAGAGCAACTTCGTCCATTCGAGCGCTCTTCGGCTGGAGCGCCCTGCCGATATCCACATCGGCCTTGAATCGGGCCTTGACCTTTTCGTATAGGCAGCGCATAATTTCGCCGCTGGAATAATTTACCAATTGCGAAAAGCGAATTTCCGTTCCTCGTGTTGCTCCGGTTCCTCCGGCCTTCCGTCCGTATGAACCGCTTCTTTTCCTGCCCTGGATCGCGATTCAGAAAAAATCCTTCAGGAGCTCTCCCATGCCTAAACTGCAGCTATCGAATGCGGCCATGACGCTGGCGCTTGCCGTATTCGCAACCCCGGCATTCGCCATCGGCCTTCCCACATTTGCCCACCCCCTCACGATTAACACCACTACCTCGACCTGCGGCGGGCTGACAGCCGGTCAGGTCTGGGAAATAACGAATGGGTCCCTCGACATCTGCTTTTACCCGGCCCATGCGAGCATCATCGACATGTTTCCCATCGGCTCGACGGACAATTTCGTGGACCAGACCCAGACCGGCGGCGGCGTACCGAAGGGTTTCTACATGGATAATGCGGGTTTCGGCACGCCGGCCGGAGTTCCCGGTTATGACCAGACCGACAGCTATATCGACTGGTGGGTCACGTATCCTTCCGGAACGGGCAACAGCTATACCTACAGCGAACACTGGGTCGTCACGCCCTACGATCCCGGCGTTCATGTCTATTTCGTCGCCGACCACGCCGCAACCGACGCCGCCGGCTCAATCGGCCAGGTGCAGTGGGTATTCCGCCTGGACCTCAACAAGTTCAACAATCTGTATCTCGCCAATGAAGACCTGAGCAATCCCGGCCCGGTCGAGCTTGGACCCATGCCGACATACGCGGAGTACTTCGGCACCGTGAATCCCGACGGGCTCGGAGCCGCCGACCCCGGCCGAGCCGTGCAGGATGCGACCGTCGATATGCATGGTTATGGTGAGGGTCCGTGGTCGGCCTTTCCGCCGATCTCGCCGGGTTTCGGACGTCAGTTCGGCGACAAATACGACTACTCGGGATACAGCTATCTGAACCTCTGCCACGGCGTATACGGCTCGCAATATGGCGCGTGGGTGGTCTTCCCCTCGAACGAGTCGCTGGTGGGCGGACCTACCAAGCAGATGCTTCTGTTCACAGGAAACCTCGCCATGATCGAGGCGTTTTCCAATCATCTGGACAACGGCATCACCGACACGACGCCGGCCGGAGTCGCCTCGCACCGCCTCTTCGGTCCATATTATGTGCGCTTTAACCGGCGCGGCGGTTTCCTGCGCACGCCCAGCGACATGTACCGGGATGCCGTGTTCTTCGGCACGCATTTCGACTGGTTCTACGATCATGAGCGCGATCTGCTCGCCGCCGGATATGTTCCTTCCACGGCGCGCGGCGATGTCGAGGTTGCGGTCAACGGCGTAGATGGGCCGCCCAAAACCGCCTGGGCCGTGCTCAGCGATCCCGGCAAGAACTTTCAATATTCCACGGGCGCGCAGTACTGGATCGACATCAGCCGCGGCGGCCGCGGAACCTTTCGCGGGGTGATTCCCGGCACCTACCGGCTCTCGGTCTACGATCTCGGTCACTGGGGCGAACTGCGCGAGGAAAACATCACCGTGACCGCCGGGCAGCGCACCGTTGTTCCCATGGTAAACTTCACGCGCGAGAATTTCGGGGAAAAAGTCTGGACCATCGGCATCCCCGACCGCTCATCGCATGAGTTCCTTCATGGCCACGACGCCAAAGGCCACGACGATCGCCAGTTCTGGGGCAACTGGAATTACTGGGCCGACTTCCAGGCCACGAATGGCGCCGTCGTTTACAACGCCACGAGCGGTCCAGCCGGACCGGCTACCAATGACCTTTCCAGGTGGAATTACAACCACTGGAAGACCTTCGATCCCGGCCTTTTCGGCGGCTACTTCTGCAACTCAGCAGACGACACCACCGACGGATACACCTGCATCATTCCCAGCTACGTCGCCTCTCTGCCGGGCGCATCCGGCAAGAATGGCGTCGGCACGCCTCTGCCGCCCTGGACCGTCAACTTCGCGACGCCATCCGATGTGGCTAACTACACGAATGGCTACGTGGTTCTGTCGGTTTCGCTGGCGGCGGCCGAAGCGAGCTACATCGTCACTCTGAACGGCCAGCAGCTCGTCTGGCACTATGTCAACGCGAGCGATGCTGCGGTGCGCAGCGGCTTCTCGGGCTACACGCAGTGGATCGCGTTCCAGTGGCCTGCCAGCGCGCTCATGCCCGCAGGCCAAAACAACGTTCTCACCATTTCAACCAGCCAGCCCGAAGGCGACGAGGACGACGCGCTTCGCCTCGAGCTGACAAACACCTCGGCAGCCCCGGCGGTGCGCGGCTGGAACGACTACAGCTTCGTGACCGCGGGCGCGACGGGCGGATCGGTAACGGTGCCGCCGAACGACGCAGTGCCGAATCCATAGCCCGCGATGGCTGGCCGGCTGCGATAGCGCGAACTACTGATAAAGGCGAAGCGTGCCCCGGGCTGCAACGTGCAAGCCGGAGCATACTTCGCTTTTATTGGCACCACTTTTGGAAATTCCGCCCGCAGCCTTTCCGGATGCGCCTTCGCAGCCGCATGAATCTGATCGCCATCTTTCAGTGCCGGCATATATCTTGAATTGCAGAGGAAAAATGAAAACCATTGTGCGATGGATGGGCGCGCTGGCAGCGGCGCTTCTGCTTGCAACAGGCCCGGCTGCGGCGGCCTCCCGGTCCTTCCTGGTGAATGATTACGGAGCCCGGGGAGATGGAACAACCCTGGAGACGGCTTCGCTGCAGCGGGCCATCGATGCGGCCGCCGTCGCCGGCGGAACCGTAACCTTCCGGCCCGGAACCTATCTGACCGGCTCGCTCTTTCTCAAGTCGGGCGTGACCCTGAATGTGCCGGAAGGGGTTACGCTTATCGGCTCGGAGAAGCTGGACGATTATCCGATGCTTCCTACCCGCATCGCCGGAATCGAAATGACCTGGCCGTCGGCGCTCATCAACGTGCGCGATCAGCACGATGTAACCATCACCGGCCATGGGACCATCGATGGCGACGGTCCCATCTGGTGGAAGTCCTACTGGGATCTGCGCGCTGTTTACCAGCCCAGGGGTCTGCGCTGGGCGGCCGATTACGATGCACGCAGGCCGCGCCTGATTCTGATTCAGAACTCATCGAATGTCCGGCTCGGCGGCGGCATCCTGCTCACGCGATCCGGCTTCTGGACCGTGCAGGTCCTTTATTCCCACGAGGTGCATGTCGACGGCGTTACGATCCGCAACAACGAAGGCGGCAAAGGTCCGAGCACCGACGGCATCGATATCGATTCGTCCCGCAACATTCTGGTCGAGCATGCAGATATCGACGTGAACGACGACGCTCTCTGCCTCAAGGCGGGCCGCGATTCGGACGGTTTACGCGTGAACCGCCCCACTGAGAATGTGGTAATCCGCGATTCGATTGTGCGCCGCGGCGCGGCCGCCATCACCATCGGCAGCGAAACTTCGGGCGGCTTCCGCAACATCGAGGTCTACAACATTACTGCGCTCGGCGGCGTGCCTTCCGGCATTCTCTTCAAGTCGGCGCGCACGCGCGGCGGCTATGCGCGCGATATCCGCATTCACGACCTGACGCTGGAAGGCGTAGCCATACCCATTCACATCACGCTGAACTGGGATCCCAGTTACAGCTACGCCACTCTGCCGGCGGGCATGCACGATATCCCACCATATTGGGTGACGCTCACCACCAGAGTTCCGGAAGCGAAAGGGCTCCCGCATTTCAGCGACGTGCATATCTGGAACATCAGGGCCACGGGCGCGCGCGCCGCATTCAGCGTATCGGCCTATCCCAACGCAACGCTCGACAACTTCCGCTTTGACCATCTCCACATCGAAGCGGCCACCGCAGGGACGATCGCCAACGCCAGGAACTGGAGCATCGCCGACAGCACGATCGAAACCCGGGATGGAAGCAGGCCGGTTTTTACAGATTCTCCGGCGCACGATGCCGGCGACGTTCCTTACGGCGAGCCGAAGTAAGCTCAGCGCAGAAACGCCTCAGTCAGTCCTCCATCCACAGCAATGAGCTGGCCGGTGGTGCAGCGGGCGCGAGGGCCGGCCAGAAAGAGAATCGCCTCCGCGCAGTCGGCCGGATCGATCGGCTGATGGGTTAACGTGCGCTTTGCATAAAAGGCTGCCAGCAGGTTGCGCAGTTCGTCGTCGGAAAGAGAATCGTCAAAGGGAATGTTGTACTTGGTGAGCGAGGCGCGCACGCGGTCGCGCGGGAACATCGTCGAGCCCTTCACCACCGTCGCCGGGCTGATGCCGTTGACGCGGACTCGCGGCGACAGACCGACCGCCAGCTCCCTTACCAGGTGCGACAATGCGGCTTTGCTTACGTCGTATGCCTCCGAACCGCGCTTGGCGACGACGGCGTTCGCCGAGCTGGTCAGCACAACCGCGCCGTCGAGCCCCTGCGCGGCAAAGATCTTTGCCGCCTCATCGCACAAGAGGTAGTTGCCTGTCACATTGATGTCCAGCGTTGTGGTCCACATCGCATCCGGGATCACTCCGTCCGGCGTGGAAGGAAACAGCGCAGCGGTGTTGATCACAATGTCGAATCCGCCGAAAGCGGCTACAGCCGCCCGCAGAGCGGCGGTAATAGTCTCGCGCCTGCGAATATCCACGCCCGAGACTGCGACAAACTCCGCCGATGTGACGGATTTCAGCTCCTCAGCCACGCGCGCGGCGGCCGCTTCGTCGCGGTCGGCCACCATGACGTGCGCGCCTCGCTCAGCGGCCAGGCGGGCGGCCTCGCGCCCGATGCCGCTGCCGCCGCCTACAATGACCGCAATTCTGCGGCTTAGCTCCTTCTCCGGCGGCTGGCGGCGAATTTTGGCTTCCTCCAGCGCCCAGTACTCGATGCGAAAAGCCTCGCTCAGCGGCAGCGCAACATAATTGGAAAATACCTTGAACCCGGCCGGATCCTGCCCGGCGCCGCACTGCGGCACGCGCCCGTCGACCGGGCCCTCGTCGAGCAGGGAAGCGCCTTCCATCACGTGAATCGCATTGGCGTAAAACTCGCCGGTAATACGCGCTTCCGTTTTGTTCTTGCCAAAGCTGAACATGCCGAGGCCCTGGATCAGCACTACCGTGGGGCTGGAATCGCGCATTGCAGGAGATTCCGGCGTGGCGTGGGCCTGATAATAAGCGCGGTACTGCTCGCGGTATTCGTCGAGCGAGGTCTGGAGCTGCTTCTTCAATTCCGCCGTATCCGACTGCGCCGGCCATGGCACAAACAGGGGCCGTATTTTGGTTCGGATAAAGTGGTCGGGGCAGCTTGTTCCCAGGAAGGCAAGTTCGCGGGCATGTGCGGAATTCACGAACTGCAGCACGTCCGGCGCATCGCTGAAGCTGGCAATCCAGCGGTTCTGTGCGCTCACCAGGCCGCGCACGGTCGGCGCAATCTCGATCGCCAGTTGCCGCCGATCGGCTCGCGCAGGCACAGCCTCGCCTCCGAAGTGCACCGGCCCACGCTTTGTTGCATGACGCTCAATGAACTGCCCAAGCTGGTCGATGACGGTGAGCGTGTTGCTGTAGCACTCGCGCTGCGTCCGGCCCCAGGTGAACAGGCCATGGCCGCCAAGAACAATGCCGTCGCAGCCGGGGTTGTCCTTGACTGCCTTACGCAGCATCAGGCCCAGCTCGAAGCCCGGCCGCTGCCAGGGTACCCACACCAGCGAGTGGCCGAACTCGCGGTTGAACTCCTCCATTTTGGCCTTGCCGTTGGCCGAGGCAGCCAGCGCAATAGCCCAATCGGGATGCAGGTGATCGACGTGAGGGAAGGGAAGAAATCCATGCAGCGGCGTGTCGATCGACGCCGCGACGGAGTTGTTGCCGAAGGCGCACAGCGGATACATGGCCACCATTTCGTCTTCGTGCTCCACTCCCCTGTAGCTGCGCTCCAGGGCGAGCAGCTTCTCCTGATAAAGCGTGGCGAAGCCTGCGCGCTTAATGCTTCCCAGGTCGCCGCCCGATCCCTTTACCCACAGCACTTCGACAGGCTTGCCGGTGAGCGGGTCGGTCTCCATGATCTTGGAGCTGGTGTTGCCGCCGGCAAAGTTTGTGATGCGCAGATCGGAGCCAAGCAGGTTTGACCGGTATCGCAGCTGCTCGGCCTCGTCCAGCGTGGCGGCGACGCTGGCATCCCAGCGGTCTTCGAGAAATCTGAGCGTAAGGGTATCGGAAGCGGAACTGGTCATGGAACCTGCCGGCGAAGGATTTTTCATTAGAGAATCTATTTTAAATCTATTTCTGCTATGATGCGAGTACCCGTTCAACTAAGGTAGAGCGGTGGGCCGAATCTTTGGGTGTACAAGGCGGCAGGGTTAGGCCGCAATGCACGCGCCAATGCCTGCATTGACTCGCACTCTGGCAGGCGCCGGACCAAAGATCAATCGGGAGTGGGATGAACGTGACGGAAGAGAGAATCCGGGCCGCTTACGGGCTTGCCAAGGACCGGTATGCGGAACAGGGAGTAGATACGGACGCGGTGCTGGCCGCGCTGGATGCGATTCCGGTATCGATCCAGTGCTGGCAGGGCGACGATGTTCTCGGTTTTGAGGATCCCAATGGCAATTTGACGGGCGGGATCCAGGCTACGGGCAATTATCCGGGCCGGGCGCGCACGGCCTCTGAACTTCGCTCCGATCTTGAAGCAGCGCTCTCGCTGATTCCCGGCCGTCATCGCGTCAACCTGCACGCGATTTATCTCGAAGCCGAAGAGCGCGTGGAACGCGACGCCATTCAGCCGGCTCATTTCCGGGGCTGGATCGACTGGGCGCGGCAGCAGGGCGTTGGGCTCGATTTCAATCCCACATGCTTCTCCCATCCGTGGAGCGCGCAGAACCTTACGCTCAGTCATCCCGATAGCGGCATCCGCCGGTTCTGGATCGACCACTGCATCGCCAGCCGCAGGATCAGCGAGTATATGGGAGCCGAGCTGAACAGCCCGGCGATCATGAACATCTGGATCCCGGACGGATACAAGGACCTGCCTGCCGACCGGCTTTCGCCGCGGCTCCGGCTGTTGGCGGCGCTCGACGAGATTCTCGGCGCGGTCGATGGCCGCCATCATAAGGTCGCAGTGGAGGGCAAGCTTTTCGGAATCGGCGCGGAGAGCTATACGGTTGGAACCAACGAGTTCTATCTCGGCTACGCGGCTACTCGCAAAACCCTCGTGTGCCTCGACGCGGGGCACTTTCATCCCACCGAAAGTGTGGCGGACAAGATTTCGACCTGCCTGTGCTATCTCGATGAGGTTCTGCTTCATGTTTCGAGGCCGGTGCGCTGGGATAGCGACCATGTGGTGCTGCTGGACGAAGCGACCATTGCCATTGCGCAGGAAATTGTCCGCTGCCAGGCTCTCGAAAAGGTGCATATCGGGATGGATTTCTTCGATGCGAGCATCAATCGCGTCGCAGCCTGGGTAATCGGCGCGCGCAATATGCGCAAGGCGCTTCTGCTCGCACTGCTTGAGCCGCGTCCGGCTCTTATCGGGGCGGAAAACGACTTCGACTTTACCGCTCGACTGGCCCTTCTTGAGGAAGGAAAGTCGATGCCCTGGACGGCTGTCTGGGACTACTATTGCCTGACCCAGGAGAAGCCATGCGGCACGGACTGGCTGCAGACGGTTCGCCGCTATGAAGATCAGGTGCTTTCCAGGCGCGCAACCGCCGAAGTACAGGCGCCGGCATAATCGAAAGTTTCCAAGTGGCGGCGATGATACAGCATATTTGTTTCCTGTTGAAAGTCAAACCCGAAAAGCTCGACGAATATAAAGCTCGTCATGCGGCGGTCTGGCCGGAAATGCTGGATGCGCTTCGTCAGGCAGGATGGCGTAATTATTCGCTCTTCCTGGGCCCCGACGGTCTGCTGGTCGGCTATCTTGAAACCGACGATTTCGAGCGCTGTTGCAGAAATATGCAAAAGCACCCCGTCAATGCACGGTGGCAGGCGGAAATGGCGCCGTTCTTCGAATCGTCCGGCGATCGCGCGCCTGACCAGAATATGATTCCGCTCGATCGAATCTTCCATCTCGATTAGCAGCCACAGGAAAAACCGCCTGCTGTTTCAGCCCCGCGCCTGCCGAAATTGATTCCGGCACTTGCGCACGCGCCTTGCCGCGGCGCTATGATGGGCATGAATCGTTCCACGAATCGAGTAGCTGTCTGGCGAGTGCCCGCCAAGGAGATGAATGGTGCCTAAGGCCAAGATCAAGCGCTTGTACCTGATCCCCATATTGTCAAAGGCGCTCGATGTGATCGAGCTGCTTGAGAAAGACCGGACGGCCCAGTCTCTTGAGGATATTTATCAGAAGACCAGCATCTCCAAAACCAGCATCTATCGGATTCTCAAGACCCTGGTGCACCGCGGCTATGTGGCCCAGAATCAGAATGGCCTCTATCGTCTGGTCTCGCGGCCGCGCCGCCTGCACTTCGGCTTTGCGGTGCAGAGCGCGGATCTGCCGTTTTCGATCGCACTGACGCAAACTGTTTCCGCAGCGGCCGCAGCTTCGGGTGTCGAATTGCTGATCCTCGACAATCGCTTCGATCCGGATACGGCTGTTCGCAACGCCGAGGAATTCGTGGCCAAGCGCGTGGATCTGGTTCTCGAGTTTCAGGTCGAGGAGGCCGTGGCGCCGCGGATTGCGCATATTCTGAAGAAGGCCGACATTCCCCTCATCGCTATCGACGTACCTCACCCAAACGCCACATACTTCGGCGTCGATAACTTTGACGCCGGCTACGAGGCCGGCGCCCTGCTTGCGCAACATGCGCTGCGCGCCTGGAACGGAAAGATCGACCGGGTGGTGGGCGTCGGATTCGGCGAGGCCGGAAGCTTTGTGCAGAGCCGCATCGCCGGAGCCTTCGACGCAATCCGGGAGAGGCTGCCCGACATCCCGCCCGATCGCTTCATTCAGATCGAAGGACGCGGCATGCGCGAGGCCAGCAGAAAGGCCATGCAGGAGTTTCTCGACGCCAATCGCGGCTGCAGGCATACGCTGGTTGCGGCGGCGACCGACTCGAGCGCGCTGGGCGTTCTCGACGCTATTCGCAAGCGCGGCCTGGAGCGAAACTTCGCCATCGTCGGCCAGGACTGCATCCCGGAAGCGGTTGAGGAGATTCGTTCGGGGTCGAGCGCCCTGATTGGGTCCATCTGGCACATGACGGAGACCTATGGCCCGCGCCTGATCCAGCTGGGCATTACCCTGCTGCGCGGCATCGCCGTGCCCCCCTATAACTACGTGCAGCACCGGGCGATTACGCAGGAAACGCTTGCCGCAGGCGCAGAGCCTTTGCCGAAGGTTCCGGCCGCAAGCGACCTCAAAGGCTATATGCCCGACGCGCCGAATGGCTCTCCGCGCCGTATGTGACGCGCTGGATGCGCCTGCGGCGGGCGGCGAAATGTGTTCGCAGCAAAAGTTAAATTATTTTCCTATTGACAATCGATCTCCGGAGCGCATTAAATTCTCTGCGGAGATCGCAACCCCAGATCCAACCGCGTGAAATCCCCGGCCTGGCTGCAAAATTGCGTCCCCGGGATTTTTCAATGCAGGAATGACCAGGCTTTACACCCCTGACGGAGGCCCGCCAATGCATGCTTCGATTCGCAAGACCGTTCAAAACCTCTCTGCGCTGGGCAGACAGTACGCGAGTAATTTCCTGGCCGGCGCCCTGCACGTGGTTCTGACCATCGGCCTGGGCCTGTGCGCCGC
>DATGLJ010000132.1:0-11189 GCA_035294185.1 Occallatibacter sp.
ACCTGTTGATCATGACTCTCACATTCTACCAAGGCGCCGTTTTTGCCTCAGCCGGTATTTCGGGGTCCTCACGGCCAGGCGAAAACTGCTGAAGTTTCAATCACCTGCTGTGCGGCCAAGGCGTCGAAGCAGGTCCACAAACTCGCCAGGCAGCGGAGCTTCCAGCTCGAGCAGCCTGCCGCTGAGCGGATGCGTAAACTCCAGCCGGAAGGCATGGAGAAAGTTGCGGCCGAGACGAATACGCTCGGGCTCGTCTTTCCCTCGTGCGCCGGCGCGGGTAAGCTGGCCAGCGCCGCCGTAGAGCGTATCACCCACCACAGGGTGCCCGATCGACGCCATGTGCACGCGAATCTGGTGCGTGCGCCCGGTCTCGATGCGCACGCGCACGAGCGTGAATCTGCCGAAGGGCGTGACAAGGCGATCGCGATCCCGATCCGGCACCTCGTAGTGAGAGACGGCTGCACGGCCGTTTTCGTTAGTCGCCATGCGCGTGCGGCGCACCGGGTCGCGGGCAATGGCGGCGTCGATGGTGCCGCGCAGGCGGGCAATGTGGCCGTGCACCAGTGCGATATATGTCTTGTGCACCTTGCGGCCGGCGAACATGGCGCCGAGCGCGGCGTGAGCGCGATCGTTCTTGGCGATGACGATGAGGCCGCTGGTGGCCTTGTCGAGCCGGTGCACGATGCCGGGACGCAGCTCGCCGCCAGCAGTGGAAAGCTGGCCGAAGTGGTGCAGCAGCGCGTTAACCAGCGTGCCGCGGCTGCGGGCATCGTCTGTCCGGCCGGAACCGGCGTGGACCATCATGCCCGCAGGCTTGTTGACCACGGCCAGATCCGGATCTTCGTAGACGACATCAAGCGGTATATTCTCGGCCTCGGCTTTGAGAGGCGCCGGATGCGGGTCGCCGGCGACCTCAATGCGCTCGCCGCCGCGCAGCCTGAGCCGCGGCCTGGCCGCCGCGCCGTTGACGCGCACGCTGCCCTGCTCGATGAGCATCTGCACGCGCGAACGGCTTACATCGCCGAGCTGCGCGGTAACCACCACGTCGAGCCGCTGTCCGGCAGATTCGGGGGGAACCGTAAATTGGCGCTGGGCGCTCATGCGCCTGCCTCGCGCTCGCGCAACAGCAGGCCGCCGGCAATGACCAGCAGAGCGGCCGCCAGCTGGGGACCGTCAATCGCGCCGCGCAGCAAGGAGCCGCGGCCTTCCGGGTCGCGCCAGATCTCTGTGAAATAAATCACGACGCCGAGGCCGAGCAGGCAGAGACCGGCCGCATCGCCGGCCTGACGGCGCACAGGCAGCAGGAAGAGCAGCAGGATGGCAAGCAGGAAAAAGCCGATTGCGGCATAGGCCTGCGCAGGATGCAGCGGAACGCCGAGCGGCGTGCCGCTCCAGCGCGCAGCCAGTACGCTCGTATAGGTTACGGCCCAGGGCAGCGACGGGCTGGCCTCTGCGCCATAGCCGGCGCCGGCCAGCAGCGCGCCAAGCTGCTCAAAGGCCAGGCCCAGCGCCAGCGGCGCGGCCAGCGCATCGGCAACGGCGCGCGCGGGCAACCTGCGCAGCCGGATATACACGGCCACGGCCGCAGCACCGGCAGCAATGCCCGAGCCCGCAACCAGCGGGTGATGAATCATGGCGATTTCCAGAATCCAGGAGGGATGCGCGCGCACCGCGCTCCAGTTGGCCAGCAGCAGCACCAGCCGCTCGCCGATCAGCCCGGAAAACATTGCGGCCACGCAGAGATTCCACACCTGGCCGGGGTCGAGGCGCGCCTGGCGCGCCGTGCTCTGCGCAAGAAACAGCGCCGCCAGCGCGCCGACAGCCGCAAGCGCGCCGTACGAAGGAATGACGACGGAGCCGAAGTGAAGAAGTACAGGATGCACCGCAGCCAGAATACCGCGAGGCGGCGGAATGAGCGCGCAGCAACGATCCGGAAACCTGCCGCTGCCGCCAGGAACGCCGGGCAGAAAGAGAAAAAGCAGAAATCCGGCCCACGGGGCCGTGAGCAATGCGCTGGTGAACCCGTCCTAAGACGGTGGAGCTCCCCGCGGTTCGTTAGGCATTCCGGACTGGCGGACACGGCACACGGAACCGATGTTCGAGTCGAGCCCCTGTTCGTTGAATGTAGGTTCAACCAGCGTTGACCACCCACCTGCTTTGCAGGCCGGTTTCTATTGCGAGAGTATGTGTGTGCGCGTGGAATTGCAAGTCTTGTCGAACGCCTGCGCCTTGTGGTAGCTTTGCGGGCGGCTTTTTCCGCCATGGCGTCTGAAAAGTTCGCAGCGGAACGCGATCGCGGCTACGAAGCGGTTTCGAGCTCTTCCTGCAGAACCTGATCGAGCAGCACGCTGAGATGAGCGGCGCGGATATGGCCCTGGCGGGGATCGGCGGAGGATGCCTGCGAGAGCTCGTCGGCAAGGTTAAGGGCCGCCAGCACGGCCACGCGCAGCGAATCGACCGTATGGCCGCTGGCGGCCACGGCGCGCATCTTGGCATCCACCTGCGCTGCCAGCCTGCGGATATGATCGGGGTCCTGGCCGGAGAGATGGTAGAGCTGATCGTAGATCTCTACGGTGACATATCCGGCCGCGGCTTCGCGATTCTGCTGCGCCATTTTTCCGCCTCAGATCTCCAGCGCATCGAGCTGCGAAAGCAGCCGCTCCACGCGCTGGCGCACGGTATCGCGCTCGGCCCGGAGCGCGGCGACCTCGCCTTCCATCTGCTCAAGCCGCGGGGTCTGCTCGGCAAGCTGCGCCTCCAGGCGCGCTGCGCGCTCTTCGGCAGCCAGCCGCGCCTGCCGCTCGCGCCGCACCAGAGCAACGGCCCGCAGCACGCGCTCCTCAAGCGCCGAAAAATCGTCGGCGCTCATGGCAAGCGCCTGCGGTCCGCCGGTCTGCGCGCCGGGTTCCGTCTCCGGCTCGGCTTCCGACGCCGCCTGTTCCAATAAGATTTCCGCCATATTCTCCTCCGCAACGGCTCGCCTGCAGCCAATCCGCGATTGCAGTATAGCGCCGATTTTGATCTGTCCAGCGCTCAGGAACGCAGGCGAGCGCCTGCCTTGCCAACAGCTTCGATAACCCGCGCCTGGAAGCCCTGCAACTCCTCGTCGCGCAGCGTGCGATCGGACGCCTGGAAGGTGACGCCAAGCAGCAGCGAGTACTCGCCCCTGCCCAGCCGCGGGTCGCGGAACACTTCGCGCACGCGCCAGTCAACGAGTTCAGCAATGCCAAGCGCGGCAAGCGCCCGATCCAGCGCCTCCCACGCCACGCTCTCGTCGAGGATCAGCGAAAAATCGCGGCGGACGGGCTGGAAGCGAGAAACCTCCCGCGCCGCCGGCCTGGCTGGCGGCAACCTGTACAGCCGGTCGAGGTATATCTCGCCAATGAGCACCGGCTCCTCGATCTTGCGCGCGGCGGCCAGGCGCGGATGAAGCTGGCCAAACCAGCCGATGGTAAGCCCGTCGGCCACGACGCGCGACGAGCGGTACGGATGCAGCCACTCGGGAGTAAGGCCCGCATCGGCACTGAAGCGGTCGAAATAGAGGTCGCGCGCGTGGAAGCGCGCCAGCAACTGCTCGACAATGCCCTTCGCATCGTAAAAATCGAGATGCCGGGGCGGATGCAGCGCGCTTTCCCGGGCCACGCAGCCGGCCGCGCCGAAAGCCAGCGCCGGCCGCTCTTCCACCCTGTCCGTCGTACCGCTGAAAACCGTTCCCGTCTCGAACAGGCGCACGTCGCTCACGCCGCGGTTCAGGTTGCCGGCCACCATGGCGAGCATGCCGGGCACAATCGATGGCCGCAGCACGCCGGCCTCTTCGCTGAGCGGATTGCCGAGCGGCACCGCCTGGCCCGGCTGCGGCGCAGCAAGGGCAGCCTCAGCAGCCGAGCAGAAGGTGCTGGAGATGGCTTCGTGGAAACCGGCGGCGAGCATGGTGCTGCGCACAGCGGCTTCCTTCGCCGCCCACGGCAGTGCTTCGACAACACCGCCGAAGGCAGGCAGAGTGCCGGCGAAACGGTTATAGCCGTAAACGCGCGCAACTTCCTCGATAAGATCGATCTCGCGCTCGAGATCCAGCCGCCAGCTTGGCAGCGTCACCTGCCAGGCGCTGCCGCTCGCAGCCGTCAACGCGCAGCCCAGCCCTGTCAGCACGCTTTCCACCGTGGCCTCAGTAATGCCTTCGGGCTCGATGGTTTCGCCAAGGATGCGGCGCACCTCATCCAAAGCAAGCGCAATCGGCCTGCGATGCGCAGTGCGCTCTTCGATAGCCGGAACGCGCACATCCACAAGGTCGCCCTCGATCCAGCCGCCGTTGGCGAGCAGTATTGCGCTCACCAGCGCCGAGGCTGTAGGTGCGGCGCTGAAGTCTGCGCCGCGCTCAAAACGATGGCTCGCATCGGTGTGCAGTCCATGGCACCGCGCCGTCTGCCGTACGGCCATGGGATCGAACCACGCCGCCTCGACGAGCACGTTCTTCGTCTCCGGCGTGATCATCGTGTCCCAGCCGCCCATCACGCCGGCCAGGCCCAGAGCCTTGCTGTGATCGGCGATGATCAGGTCTTCTGCATGAAGAGTCCGCTCCACGCCGTCGAGCGTCCTGAGCCGCTCGCCCTTGCGCGCGCGCCGCACGACGATGCCGCCGTCGATTTTGTCCAGATCGAAGGCGTGCGTGGGCTGGCCCATGGCAAGCCATGCGTAGTTGGTCGCATCCACGGCGTTCGAGATTTTTTTCTGGCCGAGCAGCGCGAAGTAGGTTGCAACCTCCGCTCCGGCGAACCAGTCCCGCGACTCGCCGATAGTCACATCGCGCAGCACCCGCGCGGTAAACCGGCCGCAGGCGTCCTGCGCCTCGATGGCGACAGAGAACGGCCGCCTGGCCGGCTGCGCCGCGGGCAAAGAAAATTCGAGCGGCTTCAACTTCAGCCCGTAGATGGTCGCCGCCTCGCGCGCCACGCCGTAGTGGTTCATCGCGTCCACCCGGTTGGTGGTGATGTCCATCTCGTAGAGCGAGCCATTGCCGGCGCCGAGATCGTAAATGCCCTCGACGGCGATGCCGCGCAGGGTGAGATCTTCGGCGAGCTGAGCGTCGCTCACCGGAAGTCCGGGCAGATAAGCCCGCAGCCATTGAGTGAGTATCTTCATGCAAACTGGCTCAGAAACCGCATGTCGCCGGCGTAAAACTGACCGATTTCGCTCACGCCGTACTTCATCATGGCGATGCGCTCCACGCCCATGCCGAAGGCGAAGCCGGAGATCTTCTTCGGGTCGTAGGCGGGCTGTTTTTCCGCCGCAAAGGCAAAAACCGCCGGATCCACCATGCCGCAGCCCAGCAGCTCGATCCAGCCCGACTGCTTGCACTTGCGGCAGCCCCTGCCGCCGCAGAAGATGCAACTGATCTGCACGTCTGCGCTCGGCTCGGTGAAGGGGAAAAAAGATGGAAAGAAACGCGTCTTCACCGACGAGCCGAACAGAGCCTTCATTGCGTGGTCGAGCGTTCCTTTGAGGTCGCTGAAAGTGATGTTGGCGTCCACGCAGAGGCCTTCGACCTGGTGAAATATGGGCGAGTGCGTGGCGTCGGCCGCATCATTGCGGTGAACCTTGCCGGGGATAACAATGCGCACCGGAGGCGGCTGCCGCTCCATGGTCCGCATCTGCACCGGCGAGGTATGCGTGCGCAGCAGCAGCCGGTCGCGCTGCGGACGGCGCTCCTGGCTGGCAATCACCAGCGTGTCCTGGGTGTCGCGGGCCGGATGGCCGGGGGGAAAATTCATGCACTCGAAGTTGTAGAAGTCGGTCTCGACCTCCGGCCCCACTCCGACCGAGTAACCCAGCGCCGCAAATACCGAGACAATCTCGTTCAGCGTGCGCGTGACGGGGTGCTCGGCGCCGGTAAGACGGCGCGTGCCGGGCAGCGTGATGTCGATGGCCTCGGCCCTGAGAGCGGCATCGTCCGGGCCCCGGCCCGCTCTTGCGCCGGCGGCATGGTCGAGCAGCGCTTCGACGACCGACTTCAGCGCGTTGAAGCGCTGTCCGAGCGCCTTCCTGGCCTCGGCCGGGGCGGATTTCAGCCAGCGGCCGGAGATTTCGTTAAGCCGGCCCTGCTTGCGGCCGAGCCACTCGAGGCGGAAGGCTTCGACTTCGGCCTCGCTGCAGAGGCTGGCCGCGGCGGCGCGCGCCTGCGCTTCGAGCGCGGCAAATGCCTTGTCGAGTGCGGATTCGCTGTAATCCGGCAGCTCTGGTATCGGTTCGTTCGTCATGCGTAAATCTGAGGATAAATCACTGCGCACAGGAAGCCGCTCACCGCGCCGCGCACCGGTCCGGAGACGCTTGCAGGCCGGCTTTACCGCGAGCGCCCGCCCCATATCCCCTTCAAAGCCGCCGGGCGGTTTTGAAGGGGAGCGAGTATGCGGCCGACACAGAACGGCCCGGAGTCCTCATCGAACTCCGGGCCGATTTTTCCGCCAGTCGTATTGCCAGCTTATGCAGCAGCCTTGGCCGCCTTTGCCTGCTCCACGAGCTTCGTGAATCCCGCCGCGTCCTTCACGGCGATCTCGGCCAGAATCTTGCGGTCGAGCTCGATGCCCGCCTTCTTCAGACCGCTGATGAACTGCGAGTAGCTTGTGCCATTCAGCTTGCATGCGGCGGCGATGCGCACGATCCACAGCGAGCGGAACTGGCGCTTCTTTTCGCGGCGCCCCTTATAGGCAAACTTGAGGCCGCGCTCCACGGCTTCCTGCGCCGCCTGGTAGAGCTTGGATTTGGTCAGGAAATAACCGCTTGCGCGATCCAGAATCTTCTTGCGGCGATCATGCCGCTTGGTTCCACGTTTTACGCGTGGCATAGTATGGCTCCTTTTTGCGTTCTCTCGTTCGTTACGCGGCTGGAGGCAGGCTGGGCCTCTTCACTCGCGCGCTGCGCACGGCAAATACTGCATACGGCAGCGTTTTTGGACGAATTCCCTGCTCAGGCGTAGGGAATCATACGCGCGACCTTCGCATGGTCGCCGTCGGAGACCAGCGTGCTCTTGCCGAGCGCGCGCTTGGTCTTCGGGGCCTTCGACGTAAGGATGTGGCGCATCTTGGAATGGCCCCGCTTGATCTTGCCGGTGCCGGTCTTCTTGAAGCGCTTGGCCGCGCCCGAATGGGTCTTCAGCTTGGGCATTGTTCTTCTTCTTTTTTCTGAATTGGAGGAGCGCCTTCGGCGCATTGCGGAGGCGGCAGCTCGCTCACGCCCGCAAGACAGAGCTTTCCTCAGTCTTTTCAGGCTTTTTTCAGTATACAGGAAGACTCGCCGGCAGGCCAGTTCCCCGCCGGAGGCGTGATTCCGGCTCTATGCCTTCCGCGCGCGCCTGCTGTTCCAGTCCGTCATGCCCACGATTGCGGCCTCCGCCAGGCTATTGCCCTTGAAGATGGCCGCGGCCGGAGTGCCTTCGAAGCGCAGGATGCGCGGCAGCGCCATCGAGGAGGCGGCAAAGGCCGCGTCCATGCGGCCATGCGTCTCAAACGGAAGCTGCCTGACAACACCCAGCGGATAGTCGGTGCACAGCGCCTCGGCCAGCAGGAACGAGCCCGTGGCCAGGGCCGCCCACGAGGCCCGCGGCTCGCGCCTGCGCAGAAACCATGCCATGCCGAGAAAGAATCCGGCGTGGCAGAAATCGATGATGCTGTGCGTACGCGCATCGATCACCTTGGGCAGCCGTTTTTCCACTTGTTCGAGTGCTCGGGTTGCAATGCTCATTGCGAACGCCTCCCTGGTGCGCTCTGACTTGCCTCTCAGTTGCTTTGATGCGGTCGATCGAATGCCGCGGGGGCAGGAATATGGAACCAGCCGGCTCAGGCTCTGCGGCGCAAGGCCGCGTTCTCCTCGCACCGGTCGCAGTTGCCGCACGGGCCCGAGTACTCCTCGCCAAAGTAACGCAGCAGGCACTCGCGCCGGCAGCCGCGGGTCTCCGCGTAATCCCGCATCTGCTCCAGACGCCGGCTGCGCAGCTGCTTCTGCAGGCCCTGCTGGCGGAGCGCCGCCTCGGCGATCTCTGTTGCGGACTTCTCCGGCGTTACGCGGATCAATCCCCTGCCCAGCGTGCGGGCCGCGCCAGCCTCCTGGAATTTGTGCAGGATGTTGGTGAGCTTGCGCGGCGGAATGCCGGTTTCACGGCTCAGGCTCTCGGGCGTCTGCGGTCCATCGGGCTTAACAAGGATGGTGGCCACCGATTCGAGTTGCTCGGCGTCCACCTTGCCGGCGCCGGTCTTGTAGCGCTGTGCGGAGATGTCGCGCGTGCGGTAGAACAGCACCGCCTCGGCGGGCTTTCCGTCGCGCCCCGCCCGGCCAATCTCCTGGTAATAGGCATCCGGAGATTCGCTCACGTCGGCGTGGTAGACGAAGCGGATGTCGGGCCTGCCGACGCCCATGCCCAGGGCGCTGGTGGCCACGATTACCGGGACATCGCCCTCCAGGAAGCGGTTCTGGATGGTCTCGCGGTCCCTGGCCTTTATGCCGCCGTGATAGGCGAGCGCATCGACGCCCGCCGAGCGCAGTTCGCCGGCAATCGACTCGGCGTGCGCGTGCGTGGCTACGTACACGATGCCGGGTTTATCGGCAAACTCCACCCGCCGCAGCACTGCCTGCAGTTTTTCGCTTTCCCGGCCGAAGGTGTCGACGCGAAGCGAGATATTCGGACGGTCTAAACCGCGCACGGTGATTTCAGGATTGCGCAGGCCAAGCCGCTCGACAATCTCCGCGCGCACTTCGTTCGATGCGTTTGCCGTCATAGCCAGCACCGGCGGATGGCCGAGCGCCTCGATCACATGGGCCAGTTCGAGATAATCCGGCCGGAAATCGCGACCCCACCGGCTGATGCAATGGGCCTGGTCGACGGCGAACAGCGACACAGAAGCGGCTTTAAGCCGCTCGATGGTCTCCGGATTGCGCAGTTGTTCGGGCGCAAGCCGGATCACTTGCGCTTCGTCCGCCTTGCTGTCAGACGCGATCGGACCGGTGCGGTCCGGCTGCTCCTGACCGGCCGAAAGGCCGGCATCCATCGGTTCGGCCTGATCTTCCTGAAAAATGATTGTTGGCGAAACAATCACCGTGACCCCGCGCATGAGGCCGCCGGCAAGCTGACAAACGGCGGATTTGCCGGCTCCCGCGGGAGCGATAAAGACCGCGTCCCGGCCGGCCAGCAGCGCTCCGGCGGCTTGCTCCTGCCCCGGCCGCAATGACGAAAAACCCAACTGCCGCCTGGCCGACTCTGCTATGTCTGCCTGCCTGATTTCACTTCGGGGCATGAACCTCCGTCCATGTTCGAGTTGTGAGATGCCGGGCGGTCCCGTTCTGGCTTGTTCTGTACGGAACTTGCCCGACCGGCGTCATCGGCATAGCGTGTGCCGCGCGCTGCGCTCCTCATCGAACAGGAATACGAGCGGGCGGAATGCGCCCGTCCGCGGCGTGAAGGCCAAGCGCCTTCCTCTGAAACTGAAAATCCCAATCATCCCGTTAAATCGGATCTGTTCCACAGACCCGCCGATGAAGCAACGCTGTACTCCGGCAGAGAATCCCCTCTATTCAGAATCGGCGCTGGAGCCGGTGAAAGACAGGCTGGCTGCGATTCGGACTCGATAAAAACAGAAGCAGACTCGAAAAGTCGAAAAATCGAACTGGGAATCTCCGGATCGCGCGCGGGCAACCCGCGCGCAGCGATTCGTATACATCGAGGAGGCCCGCGATGGATCTTTCCCGCCGCCGTTTCAGCCGGATTGCCACTACTCTGGGCTTTTCCCCTGGGCTGCTGCGCGCCGCGCGCCTGGATGCGGAACCTGGGGCAGAAATTGCCCCCGGCAGCGCAACGGCAGCCGCGGCAAATCCGGGCGGCAACCCGCCGATTGAGCCCGAAGTGCTGCGCTTTTCCGGCTGCGGCTGGATGCCCAACAATCCGAATCTCCCCGTGCTCATCTACCGGCATGCCATCCGGGTTCATGGCAGCGACCCCGCCGCGCAGTTCGAGGCGCTTTTTGTCCGCAACGGCTGGCCTCCCCAGTGGCGGAACGGCGTATACAGCTTTCACCACTATCACTCGACGGCCCACGAAGTGATGGGATTCGCCGCGGGTGAGGCTGAGCTGCTTCTGGGCGGGGAGAGCGGGGTGGCCATTGCCGTCCGCGCCGGCGATGTGGCGCTGCTGCCCACCGGCGCCGGCCACTGCCGCATCTCGGCCAGCGGCGATTTTCTGGTGGTGGGCGCCTATCCGCCTGGTCAATCCTGGGATATCTGCCGCTCGGCCCCCAGCCCCGACGCACGGCGCCGGATGCGCGGCCTGCCCTTCCCTGCAAGCGACCCGGTTTTCGGCCCAACCGGACCTCTGCTGCGATTGTGGAGCAGCGCGGTCCCGCTCGATAGCGCCGCTTGAGCTATCATTGCGTCTAACAGCAAGGCTGCTGAAAGCGGCCCTTCTCGGCGGTGTTCGTGTCCCGATTTTTTCAGCGTTTTGTCTTCGTGCTCTCGGCGGCGATCTTCGCCGCTCTGGGCTTCGGTTTTGTTCTCGGCGATTTCGGCTGGTTCGGCGTGCACGCCGGCGGAGAGCAGGACGGCGCCTACAAAGAGATGCGCGTCTATGCCGAAGTTCTCAAGAAGATCCAGACCGATTACGTCACCCAGCCGAACATCGGCGACGTGACCAACGGCGCCCTGCACGGGCTGCTCGAGTCGCTTGACGCCGACTCGAGCTACCTGACGCCAACCGAGTACAAGATTTACAAGGAACGGCCGGCAAGCGGCAACGCGCAGATCGGCGTCACCGTCTCCAAGCGCTACGGCTACGCCACGATCGTGAATGTGGTTCCGGGCTCGCCCGCCGACCAGGATCACCTGACCGACGGCGACGTGATCGAGTCCATCGGCAGCCAGTCCACGCGCGAGCTTTCGCTGGCCGTCATCCGCCTGATGCTCGAAGGCAAACCCGGCTCAACCGTCGAAATCTCCGTCGTTCGGCCCTTCAAGCCGGATCCGGACAAGCTCACCCTGACCCGCACCATCGTCGCCGTGCCGCCCATGGCCGAGCAGCAGTATGAAAACTCGACCATCCTTTATCTAAAACCCGGCGTAGTCAATGAGGAGCGTGTGAACGAAATTGCCGCGCGCATCAAAACTGCCAGCAAAACCGAAAAGATCCTCCTCGACCTGCGCGACACCTCGGGCAG
>DATGLJ010000133.1:0-3016 GCA_035294185.1 Occallatibacter sp.
GCCCGCGATTGTCTTCATTGTTTTCGCGCAGCGTCGCGATCGATTGATCGTACGGCGTTGCCGGCTCTCTGCCTTTGCCGCGCCGCATCTGCGCAGGCCGCTTGCTTGTCAGGGCCAACGCGGATTTCTATAATCCTTTCCATTGCATCATATGGAGGCCGTGGTATCGTATATCCGTTGCCTCGGCCCCCTGCTCAAAAGCCGGGCCGATTTTCCGGTTCGGCGAAGATTATTTTCGCCTAAAGTTCCGCGGTTCCCAGGAGCACAAAATGAAGAAACTAGTCCTTGCATCTGCGATGGCATTGGCGAGCGTTGCCCTGATTGCCGGGCCTTCGCTGCGAGCACAGGAAAATTCCGGCCAGCTTACGATTCAGGATCCGGCCGAGTTCAACGCCTATCAAAACGCTGTCACCCAGACTGATCCGGCCGCAAAGGCCAGCGCCCTCGAGGAATTTCTCACCAAGTATCCGAACAGCGTGGTGAAGAAAGCCGTTCTCGATCAACTGATCGATATTTACCAGCAGACCAATCCTCCGCAGACGGACAAGGCGCTGAGCGCGGCCAGCCGCCTTCTTCAGCTCGATCCCAACAACATGAAGGCCATTTTTATTTCGGTCTATCTGAAGAAGACGCAGTGCCAGCGGAGCATCGACCCTTCGACCGGCGATGCCAAGGATCCGCAAAGCTGCGATGACGCCGCAGTGCTGGCGCAGAAGGGGCTGGGCGTTTCCAGGCCCGCCGATATCGCCGCCGCGGACTGGTCGAAGATGACCAACGCAGCGTATCCCATCTTTCACTCTTCCATTGCCCTGGATGCGGCTCTGGTGAAGAAGGATTACGGCACCGCCATTAAAGAGTACGAGACCGAGCTTTCGCTGTATGCGCCCAGCGCAACCACCAGCGGCCAGGGTCTGGTGGACACGCTGAATCTGGCCGAAGCTTACGCCAAGCCCGGCCCAGCCCGCGACGAAGTGAAGGCCATCTGGTACTATGCGCGCGCCTGGAACTTTGCGCCGGCGGCGTTTAAGCCCCAGATCGAGCAGAAGCTCGAATACTGGTATAAGCGCTACCACGGCAACCTCGACGGGCTGGACAATGTGAAGACAGCCTCGGCGCAGGCGCTGAATCCTCCGGGTACCTTCACCATTACGCCGGCGCCCACGCCGCCTGAGATCGTGCACAATGTCATCGCCACCACACCTGACCTGACCAAGCTGAATCTCGAAGACAAGGAATTCATCCTGGCCAACGGCAACCCGGACGACGCGCAGAAGCTGTGGAGCGTTCTGCAGGGGCAGCTTACGCCGGTTCCCGGCATTGTGATCAGCGCTCCGGCTACGGTGCTTAAGGTTGCCGTGACGACGGCGGCCTCGCCCAAGGCCAGGGACTACGTGGTGAAGCTCAATACGCCTGCGGCCTGCAGCGCCGTGCCGGAGCCGCCGTCGGAGCTGCACGCGGCCGAAGCCCGCGACTACCTGCAGGCAAATGGCGCCAGCGCCGATGTGAGCGCGATTGAAGAGCTTGCCCGCGCCCGCAGGATTCTCATCGAGCCGGCCGTCACGACCATCAACATGGCCGTGACGCAGGACGCCAAGGACTCGAAGACGGCCGACTTCACCGTGAACCTGAAGGAGCCGCTGAGCTGCAAGGACGCTCCGGCGCCGGGCTTCGAAATGAAGCTGCAGCCGGCAACGGAGCTGGACGGCACCTACGACACGTACACCAAGGTTGCGGCCGCCAACGGCAACCCAGCCAAGGCGCAGATCGTGTTGAAGGACGGCTTCGTGCAGGAAGAGAAAAAGGCGCCTGTGCATCGCCGTCCGGCGGGCGCAGCGGCCCACCACACCGGCCACGCTCACTAGCCGCCTGCACGGCGTGACGGCTCGGCTATCGCGCCGCATGCCGGCTCCGGAACCGCAGAGGGCAGCTCATCTTCGAGCTGCCCCTTTTTTCCGGGACCTCAAAAAACCTTTCAATCGGCCGCGCGCCGGGGGATGGCGAATTTCGATCGCGGTGTTAGCCTGAATGGGCATGATTCGTTTCAGTTTTTTGGGAGCGGCGTGGCTGGCTCTGGCCGGCCTGACAGCGCCGTCTCAGACCGTCCGCCAGATCGTCCCTGCCGCGCCGCCGCCGCCCAGACGCGTCATCCCGCAGCAGGCGGCGACGCCGTTTCCCCCCGATGCGTGGACGCCTGTCGGCTCGGCGTCCGTGGAGCTGCGCCCGGCCGGGCAGATGACGGCTGAGGACCGCGCTCTTGAAGCCCGCGCCGAAGCCACAATCGCCGCGCTGGCCGCAAAGAGCGGCATGGACCTGGCGAGCGGCCGCTGGAGCTATCGCCAGATTGCCTGCTCCACCTTTCCCGATCACCTGTTTCTGCGCTTTATGCGCGATGGCGGAGACGGCGACGTCAGCGTCTTCTCGGCGTCGATTGCCCGCGCCGGCCAGGGACCTGTCCGCGTGATTCCCATTCAGCGGCGCAGCTATTCGCTGTTTTCTCCCGCGCCGGTCAATGCCATGACCATTGCGGCGTTCAACCGGATTCGCGCCGAAGAGCATAACATGCGCGCGGGCGGCTGGGCCGATCTCGGACTCTGCTATGCCGCGCTGGCGGGAGCCGATCCGCAACTTGCCCGGCCCGAAAGATGGAGCGGCGATCCGCGCCGTTATCCGGCCTTCTCGGCCGCAATCGGTTATCCGGCCGGGGGCGGAGCCATTCTGGAATTTGCCGATATCTCTGCGCGGCCGCGGCCCGTCGAGTGGACGCTGGTTTTTGATTCCCGGGGCGTGCTGAAAAAGGCCGGCCAGCGGCCTGCGCCGGCGATCGAGGCCGGAGAAACCCATCCCCAGCCCGCGCCTGGCCAGATGCGGCAGACGCAGTGAGAGCTCCTCATACAGCCGTGCTGCAAATTTCCGCAGATCGCTCCCGTATGCGCCATCGATTTCGTGGCCGCATTGCCGCTGCCTGCCTGCTGTTCCTCTTTCTGGCGGTCTTTGTCGCCTCTCGATCCATGGCGGC
>DATGLJ010000134.1:0-6459 GCA_035294185.1 Occallatibacter sp.
ATATTGATCCGGATTTATTGACTCTGCCGATCGCCATCCGGCGCGTTGCCGTAGGGGCAATGCCGGCACCCTGACCGGCAGCAATAGCCGCGCTTCAAATGACAGGCAGCCGTAAACACCATGTACTCGCCCTCGAAGTAGTAATCCTCGGGCGTAAGCGCGCGCGGTTGCGGCGGAGCCTCGGATTCGCGGTCCATGCTGCTATTTTCGCCGAAACGCTCTCCGTCGCAAGCCGGTCCGTGCGGCCGGCGCCACCGATACAATCGAACCATGGCACTCTCTGCACAGGAACGCGCCCGCAGGATCAAGATCATCCTCTTTGACGTGGACGGGGTCTTTACCGACGGCACCATCTGGCTTGTCCCCGGCGCAGCCGGAGGCAAGCTTTCCGCGGAGTTGGAAGCCGCGCACAGCGGCAGCGACATCGGCTTCGGCGTGCAGTCGAAGACCCTGGTCGAAGTCAAGGGTTACAGCGCGCATGACGGCATGGGCATTTCGCTTGCGCGCATGGGCGGGCTCAAATGCGGCGTCATCACCAAACGCATCTCCGAGACGGTCGCCACGCGCGCCCGCGATCTGAAGCTCGAATACGTCTACCAGGGCCAGGCCTTCAAGATGAAGCCGATCCGCGAGATTATGGAAAAAGAAGGTATCACGCTCGAAGAAATCTGCTACGTTGGCGATGACATCATCGACCTGCCGGTTCTGCGCCAGTGCGGATTTGCAGTCGCCGTCGCCAACGCGCGCCCGCAGGTGAAGGCCGAAGCGCATTACGTCACGCCGAACCCCGGCGGCTACGGCGGCGCGCGTGACGCCATCGAGTTCGTTCTTGAAGCCAAGGGCATTCTCAGGGACTGTATTGAGAGATACCTCGATGAAGACCAGTCGATCGCGCCGGCAATGGATACAGGATCGCCGGAAGCCGGGAAGGGAAATAGCCGGTAATGACTTCGAACGCGAAACGCGCGGTGGTGCTGCTCAGCGGCGGCCTTGACTCGGCCACCGTGCTGGCGATTGCCCGCAGCGAAGGCTACGACTGCTACGCGCTTTCGTTTTCCTACGGCCAGCGCCATGCCTGGGAACTGGAAGCGGCAAAACGCGTCGCCGCATCGCTCGGCGCCGTCGAGCACCGCACCGCCAACATCGACCTGCGCGCTTTCGGCGGATCGGCGCTGACAGATGAAATCGACGTGCCCAAAGGCCGCAGGCCAGGCGAGATCGCTCACGGAATTCCCGTCACCTACGTCCCCGCGCGCAATACCATCTTTCTCTCTTTCGCGCTGGCATGGGCCGAGGTGCTGGGGTCCGGCGACATCTTCATCGGCGTCAACGCGCTCGATTACTCCGGTTATCCCGACTGCCGGCCGGAGTTCATCGAGGCCTATGAGAAAATGGCCAATCTTGCCACCAGGGCGGGTGTCGAAGGCCGCCAGCGGCTGAAGATTCACACACCCCTCATCGCCATGACCAAGGCGGAGATTATCCGCAGGGGCATTGAACTGGGCGTGAACTACGCGCTGACCAGCAGCTGCTACGATCCGTCGCCAACCGGCGCGCCGTGCGGCCAGTGCGACTCCTGCCTGCTGCGCGAAAAAGGCTTCCGCGACGCCGGCATCGAGGACCCGCTGAGAAAAGCGGCTTCCGCATAGCAGCCGGCGCCGGCAGCCTCGGCGGCGAGCCGTCCTGTGTTCGCGTTGAGCTTATCCGCGGACAGCTACCCCGGCAAAAGAGAGCACCGCCTGCCCGCGCACCGGATGGCCGAAGTATTTGGCCGGCTCGAAGACGCTGAACAGCAGCATGTTTTCGACCTCGGAACGAGTAATTGCGTCGGTAGGGCCGGAAAGAATGCGGTAGTCGTAGACCTGTCCTTCGGGATTGACGTAGGCCTCGACAATGATCGGACTTGTGGACGCCCCGATCTCATCGCTCTGCGCGCCGCTAGAAAGATACAGCAGCCGCGGCGCCGAGGCCACGCCCAGGGGATCGTCGGCGCTGGCCTGGACTGTTTTCGGCTGGGCAAACATCGTTACCAGCACGGCGACGCCGCCCAGCAGCAGTACGGCGCTGGCAAAGCCCGCCGAAGCCTGCAGCAGAAATGGCCCGATGGTGTTCTTCCAGGCCAGCGCCAGGCCCTCAAGACGATTGCGGCGGCTGCGCGCTTTCTCCTGGCTGACGGCAACGCGAATGCGGAGCAGCAGATCCTCCGGAGCCGGCACCGGACCCAGCTCGGCCAGAGACGTCTGCGTCTGCCGAAGAGAATCCCACTCCCGCGCGCAGGCGCGGCATGCATCCAGATGCGCGCCGATCTGCTGCATTTCGCGTCCGTTCAACCGGCCGTCCAGATATTCCGTAAATACTGCCCGCACTTCACTGCAGCCGTTTATTCCGCTCATTCCGCCTCCTCTCCGAAGGGGCTTGACCGCCCTCTGCAAGTCATCCTGCAAGGGCCATGGAACGCGAATCCGGGGTAGAAGCAGTCAGCAGGGATTTCAAAAGAGCGCGGCCGCGCGCCAGGCGCGATTTCACCGTGCCCAGATTCACTCCCTGCACCTCTGCGATTTCTTCGTAAACAAAGCCTTCAATATCGCGCAGGATGAGAGTCGTCCGGAACGGCTCCGGAACCTGGTTCAGGGCCGCTTCAACACGGGAACGATCTTCGGCATGCGCGGCCATATCGAATGGCGATTCGCCCGGATCGACCAAAGTGTCAATCAGAAGCACCGGGGCTCCCATGTGGCGGTTGTCGCAGAGTTTCTGCTCAATGGGGACTTCCTGCTGCTTGTGCCGCATCCACCATCGCCGCTGGTTTGCGGCCTCGCGCAGCGCGATCCGGTAGATCCAGGTCCGCAGCGACGATTCGCCATGAAAGCTCTTCACGCCGCGGAAGATCTTCACGAAGACTTCCTGCGTAAGGTCGGCAGCGTCGGCGCGATTGCCAAGCGTGCGCGCCAGCAGAGAGAAAATTGGCTGATGATAGCGTGCGATCAACCACGCAAACGCTTCTTCCGAGCCGGACCGCAGCTCTTCGACAAGAGCTGCTTCTTCGGAATGGAGCGGCAGCGCGCTGGCGATATTGCCCATGATGAGATCCGCCTGCAAACAGTATTCCCCTCCATCTATACCGCAAAAGGGGTGAGTCTGGCATATTTTCGGACAGCCGCCTGATAGGGCGGGCTGTCCCGGCCAGAGCTAAACCCTTTCGGCCGATCGTTTAGCCGGCAATTGCGATTGTCCTGCCGCGCAGCTGCCGGCGGTTGAGGCGCATTGATCTCCTGGCAGGCATGCGCCTGCCACTGGATAGTTAGACACCGTCTCCCCCCGGAAATGTTCCCGGATTCGGACAAAATCAGCTCAGGCGGGGAAAAGCGATCCGGTTTCCGGCGGCAGGACGGTCCATTTGCGGCGGTTATTGCCGCATCGAACGCACTCCGGGCATGCAGAAAAGCGATACTTCGATCCCCCGTCTTCGCGCTGATCCGTCTGCGCCGCTCTACGGGATGCCAAGGAACTTGTGCGTCTGCAGGCTGAGCCGCCAGCGGGGATGTTCCATGCAGTAGCGCAGGGCGAGCTGCGTATTGCGCTCGCGGTCGGGATTGTCCATCGGCTGCAGAAAGAAGTGGCGGAAGGCCAGCGACTCGAATCGTTCCGGCTCGGCTCCCGGCTGCGGAAAGACCAGCTTCAGCTCGTCGCCGGCCAGTTGCCGCAGCGCGGCCCCGGCTTTCGGGCTCACGCAAATCCAGTCCAGCCCCGGCGGGGCCGGGCAGGTGCCGTTGGTCTCAACGGCGATTTCGAAGCCGCGCGCATGCAGCGCGTCGATCAAGCGGGCATCAAGCTGCAGCAGCGGCTCGCCGCCCGTACAGACGACGAACTTCCGGCCGCCTTCTCCGGCCGGCCATTGCTTCTCCACGGCTGCCGCAAGATCGCCGGCAGTCGGGAATTTGCCGCCGCCGGGTCCGTCGGCGCCGGCAAAATCCGTATCGCAGAACCTGCAGATAGCCGAGGAGCGATCCTGCTCCCGGCCCGACCATAGATTGCAGCCGGCGAACCGGCAGAAGACGGCCGCCCGGCCGGTCTGAGCGCCCTCGCCCTGCAGCGTATAGAAGATTTCTTTTACGGCGTACATAAATGCGGCTTCCGGCTCTTCCGCGCAGGTCTGCGGGGCGCGCGCAATGGCATGGCCTGCAAAAATAGTATGCGCCTTCCGGCAATTCCGCCGGCCAATAGGCCGCGGATTCCTGAAGGCGCAGGGTCCGGGAGTCTTTGCAGATCGGGCGCGGTTGACGGGTTGCGTTGAAGCTGTACGTTCCAGCGGTCTATGCGCGGCTTAGGTATGCGCCTTCGCTCGTGTCCACGCGGATCTTTTCGCCCTCGTTGATGAAGGGCGGTACCTGCACGACCAGGCCGGTCTCAAGCTTTGCCGGCTTGGTGACGCTCGATGCCGTTGCGGATTTCAGACCAGGCTCGGTCTCGACCACAGTAAGGTCGACGGTCTGCGGCAGCTCGATGCCGACCGGCTTGCCGTCGAAGTAGCTCACGCGGATCTGCAGGTTGGCCGTAAGGTACTCGATGGCGTCGCCCAGCGTTTCAGCCTTGAGAACGGTCTGCTCGAAATCGACCGGGTTCATGAAGTAGTAGTCGTCGCCGTCGGCGTAGAGGAACTCCATCGGCACCTCGTCCACGACGACTTTCTCGATGGCGTCGGCGGAACGGAAGCGGTGCTCGAACATCGCTCCGGACTTCAGATTGCGCAGTTTGGCCTGGATGAAGGCGCGCAGGTTGCCGGGCGTGCGGTGCTCGACCTTAAAGACGAGGTGAAGCTGGTCGTTGTGCTTGATGATCATGCCCGGGCGTAGTTGCGTGGCGGGAATCGCCATGGGATCGAAAACTCCTTGCTGATTTGCGCGCGTGGCGCGAAGATGATTGGGCGCTCGGCCTCATATTGATTGTAGCCGAGAGCCTCGCGGTTCCGGGAAAACCGCGGGGCTGGCGCGCGGTGCGGGCGGCGTCAGGGGAGGCTACTCCGGCGGCAATTCGGCGAACGCCCTGCGGAGACGGCTCCAGGTTGTTTCCAGGTCCTCGGGCAGCACGCGGGTTTCGGCAACCGTTGTCATAAAGTTCGTGTCGCCCACCCAGCGCGGCATGGCGTGCAGGTGGATGTGGCCGGCGACGCCTGCTCCGGCGGCGTGGCCCACATTCAGGCCGAAGTTGAATCCCTGCGGATTGTACGCGTTCTGAAGGGCGCGTTCGGTGCGCCGGGCCAGCTCCATCATCTCCTGCGCGGCCTCTGCCGGCACGGCCGCCAGCCGGTCCAGATGCGCATAGGGCACGATCATTACATGGCCCGAGGTGTACGGGAAGGCATTGAGGCAGACAAAGTTTTGCCTGCCGCGCAGCACCACGCCGCCGGCGCTCTCGGCTTTGTCCGGATGCATTCCGTTTTCGATCGCATAATCGACCGCGGCGATGAGGTTGCAGAAGACGCAGCCCAGGTTGCCGGGCCAGGACTCGAGGACGCCGGGAACGCCCGGTCTGGTTGCCGCGTCGGCTGAGGTTACGTAGGCATAACGCCAGGGTGTCCAGAAGTGGTCCATTGCTTTGGTCCGCCGCCACAGTATAGCTGCGCCGCGGAGCCGGCCTCTTTGCGCCCGGCAGTGAGAGGGCGCATCTTTCTCGCCGATTGCAGCGCGCCAATCGCGGCATCCTGGACGAAAAGAGCCTCAGTTTTGAGCCTTCCCGCGCGGATTCTCTGCAATTTTCCGCTCTGCAGCAGTCGAGTCGGATGGATAATCACCGGTTTGACCTGCGATTGCGGTGATTGCTAAACTTGTGGTCGTAGCTTCCTGCGCGGATTCCAGCAGTGAGTTGCGGCCGCCTTCCAGCTAGCCGTTGCCTGCCGGTAGCTTCCCAAGGAGACCAGCCGATCGACGAACGATGCCGGCCACGGACCGGCAAGCTGTTTTCCGGGGAAGAGTACGGCGACTCAAGCGCGAAGGCACGGTTCATCATGACCTCCCCGGCGATTCCCATTGTCCCGGCGGCGGTTCCCGAGCGGCTGGCAGAACCGTTGCAGGACTTGGAATCCCGGAGCTGGCAGTAATGGCAAACGTCCTCAATTCCGAACCCGAGAGCATAACCCTGAACACCGAAATCGAAACGCCTACCCTCGATCCTGCGGCGGAGCACGAGCAGCCGTCGCCCGAATCCACGTCCACTTCTCCTGAGGCCGCACACGCCCACGATGCACAGGTTGCGGTGCAGGTCGAAGCACCCCGCACGGACGCCGATACCACCCGCCAGCCCGCCGCAGCCCAGGCTCAGCCAGCCCGCGCCGCGCATGAGAGCCCGGAGGCGCATCAGGACGCGCAACCGGAGGCGAGCGAAGACTTCTCCGCCGCGCTCGAGGCCTTCGAGCGCGAGCAGGCCGCCGAGGCGGCGGCCGTAGAGGCATACGGCGACAAG
>DATGLJ010000135.1:0-18185 GCA_035294185.1 Occallatibacter sp.
TTGAACGGGCCGTTGACCGGCACGCCGATGTAATCGGCCTGCTTCTGGTTGAGCTTGGTCAGCTTTACGCCGAGCTTCTCCAGGTGGAGCGCGGCGACCTTCTCGTCGAGGTGCTTGGGCAGCACATAGACCTCGTTCTTGTATTCGCCGGCCTTGGTGTAGAGCTCGATCTGCGCCAGCGTCTGGTTGGTGAAGCTCGACGACATGACGAAGCTCGGGTGGCCGGTCGCGCAGCCCAGGTTCACAAGCCGTCCCTCGGCCAGGATGAAGATCGCATGGCCGTCCGGGAAGGTGTACTTATCCACCTGCGGCTTGATGTTCAGCTTCGTCACGCCCTGGGCCGAGTTCAGGCGGTCCATCTGGATCTCGTTATCGAAGTGGCCGATGTTGCAGACGATGGCCTGGTCCTTCATCTTCTGCATGTGTTCGAGCGTGATGATGTCGGTATTGCCGGTGCAGGTGACGTAAATGTCGCCGCGGCCCAGCGTGTCTTCGACCGTCGTCACCTCGAAGCCCTCCATCGCCGCCTGCAGGGCGTTGATGGGGTCGATCTCCGTAACGATCACGCGCGCGCCCATGCCGCGCAGCGAATGCGCCGAGCCCTTGCCCACGTCTCCGTAGCCGCAGATGACGGCGACCTTGCCCGCCACCATCACATCGGTCGCGCGCTTGATGCCGTCGGCCAGCGACTCGCGGCAGCCGTAGAGGTTATCGAACTTCGACTTGGTCACCGAATCATTCACGTTGATGGCCGGCACCAGCAGCTTGCCCTGCTCCATCATCTTGTAGAGCCGGTGCACGCCGGTCGTGGTCTCTTCGCTCACTCCCACCCATTCGCTGGCTACCTTGTGCCAGTGCTGCGGGTCTTCGGCATAAATTTTCTTCAGCAGGTCCTTGATGACCTTCTCTTCGTGGTTGCCGCTGGGCGAGTCCACCCACTTGTCGCCCTCCTCCAGCTCATAGCCCTTGTGAATGAGCAAGGTCGCGTCGCCGCCATCATCGACAACCAGCTGCGGACCCTTGCCGCCCTTGTGCGTCAGCGCGCGATACGTGCAGTCCCAGTAGTCTTCGAGCGTCTCGCCCTTCCATGCGAAAACAGGCACGCCGGCGGCGGCTATCGCGGCGGCGGCGTGGTCCTGCGTGGAGAAGATGTTGCAGCTCGCCCAGCGCACCTCGGCGCCCAGGCTCACCAGGGTCTCGATCAGGACCGCCGTCTGGATGGTCATGTGCAGCGAGCCGGTTACGCGCACGCCCTTCAGCGGCTTCTCGGCCGCATATTTGTTGCGGATCGACATCAGGCCGGGCATCTCCTGCTCGGCAATCGCAATCTCTTTACGGCCCCAGTCGGCCAGGCTCATGTCGGCCACTTTGTAGGCCAGATCGGTGACTTCCAGGGTGGTTGTTGCCATTCAGCGCTCCTTTTATCGACTCATCGTGATATGTTGATATGTATCAGAACCGAACTGCGCCGTCAAACCGCCCTATGCCCTCGCTTGTGAAAATCCTCCGCGTAGCCGCCGACCCCAACCGGCTGCGCATCCTGCTGCTGCTCCGGTGCGAGGAACTGTCGGTGGCCGAGCTGCAGGAGATCCTGGTCATGGGCCAGAGCACGATCTCCACTCATCTTTCGCAGCTCAAGCAGGCGGGTCTGGTGGAAGACCGGCGGACGGGCAAGAGCAATCTCTACCGCCTTTCGACCCCCGCTACCGGCCCTGCGGGAGGCGGCCTTCTGGACAAGGTTCTTGCCGACGCCGAAAAGGAAATTCCCGAAGCCGCGCAGGACCAGACGGCGATGCGTCGCGTGGTCCGCAGGCGCCAGGACAAGATGCGCGCCTTCTTCGACAGCGTGGCCGGACGGCTGGGGCGCGATTACGTCCCCGGCAAGTCGTGGAAGAGCATTGCCGAAGCGCTGCTGCGCCTGCTGCCGCCTCTCACGATCGCCGATCTCGGAACCGGCGAAGGCGCTTTTGCCCTGCTGCTCGCCCGGCGCGCCCGCCGCGTCATCGCCGTCGATTCGTCGGCCAGGATGATCGAAGTAGGCCGCGAACAGGCCGAGCGCCATGGCATCACGAACATCGAATTCCGCCTCGGCGACATGGAAGAGCCGCCCATCGCGGATGCCGAGGCTGATCTTGTCTTTTTCTCGCAGTCGCTGCATCACGCGCTGCACCCCGAGCGCGCGCTCGCCGAAGCCGCGCGGATTCTCGTTCCCGGCGGGCGGGTGGTGATTCTCGATCTGGCGCGTCACCGGTTCGAAGAAGCGCGCGAACTCTACGCCGACGAGTGGCTCGGCTTCAGCGAAGCCGAGCTTGAAGCGATGCTGGCGAAGGCGGGATTCACCGACGTGGAAGCGTCGATCGTGGATAAGGAAAACGAGCCGCCGCAGTTTCAAACAATGCTGGCGGCCGGCAGTAAACCGAGCGCGCGATCCGAGTTCCACGCCGCGGGCGCGACGGCATCAGGGGCAGACGCAGCCGGAGTCAGCGTGAATCGCAATTAACTTTTCTCGGCTTCGAGCAGCTTTTGCTTCCGCTCCACGCCCCAGCGATAGCCGGTCAGCGAGCCATCGGCTCCCACCACGCGATGGCAGGGCACCAGGAGAGCCACGCGGTTCAATGCGCAGGCGCGGGCCACGGCGCGCACGGCGTTGGGCTCGCCCATCTCGCGCGCCAGTTGGCTGTAGGTCCGCGTCTCTCCGCGCGGAATCCGGCGCAGCGCGTTCCACACGCGGAGCTGGAAGACCGTTCCGCGCAGGTCGAGATGCTGCTGCCCGGCGGCCTGGCTTTGGTCGAGGCCATCGCCTTCGCGAACCATTGCCAGCGCCGCATCGACAAGCCGCGCCAGCGATGGATCGCACTGCAGCTCGGCTGCCGGAAACTCATTGCGCAGCGCGGCCTCGGCCTCTGCCTTTGTTCCGGCGAGCGAGAGCCAGCACAGACCGCGCGCTGTTGCGCCCACAACCACCCAACCAAAGGGTGAAGGGGCCGAAGCCCAGCCGATGCGCTCGCCCTTGCCGCCCCTGGCGAATCGCGCCGGCGTCATGCCCAGTTGCGCGCCTTCATACGCTCGGCTCGATGAGCCAAAGCCCGCATCATAAATGGCGCTGGTCACGGAGCCGCCCTTCTTCAGGCGATTGCGCAGCTGACTTGCGCGCAGCGCCCGCTGATACTGGAGCGGGCTCACGCCTATCTCTCGCTTGAAGAGCCGCTGCACCGTGAAAGGGCTGAGGCCGGCGATGCGGCCGAGTTCTTCGAGGCGGATGGGGCGATCGTGGTGTTTCTCGATATAAGCGCGAACGCCGTCCAAAGGATTGCCGTGCACAGCACATTTTTTGCAGGGCCGGAAACCGGCGGCCTGCGCTTCGCCGGCGTTACGAAAGAAGCGCACGTTGGCGCGCAGCGGCCGGCGGCTCGCGCAGCCCGGGCGGCAGAAGACGCCCGTCGTCGTGACGCCGTAAACGAAGCCGGCATTACGGTCGCGCGCAAGCACCTGCAGCCAGGCAGATTCAAATTCGATCTGCCCGGTTTGAACGCTACGGGCGCCGGCCTTTCCGGCCGCAAGCTGCCGGGAGGATGAGGCGCGGGGCAATTGCAGCGAAGCTTCGGCGAGATGCGCATTGCCGTTCATAGCTTCATCGTCGCGCAATCCGCCGCGCCGCGCTACCCGATTCTTGCGCACAATTCGCATTCGATTTCATCGGCCGTGGATTCCTGCCGCCAGCGCGGCTTCCGCACGCGCCAGGTCCTCCTCGGTGTCCACGCCAATCGTGTCGCGCGGCGCATCGGCCACGTAAATCGAAATTCCGTTTTCAAGAAGACGTAACTGCTCCAGCTTTTCCAGCTTCTCAAGCGGCGAGGGCGCGAGCGCCGCGAAGCGCTCAAGCGCGGCTTTGCGATAGGCGTAGACGCCCAGATGCTTGCGATAGCTGGCAAAGCCGCTGGCGTCGCGGTCGAAGGGAATCGCGGCGCGGGAGAAATAGAGCGCGCGGCCGTCGAGCGCCGTCACCACTTTCACGGCGTTCGGGCTTGCGACATCCTCCGGCGGGCAGCGCACGGCGAGCGTGGCTACCTCCACCTGCGGTTGCCTGAAAAGATCGAGCAGCGGCGGAAAAAACTCGGCCGTCAGCGTCGGCTCATCGCCCTGGATGTTGACGTAGATATCGGCGTCAATCCGGCCGGCAACCTCTCTCACCCGGTCCGAGCCGCTGGCGCACGCCGGCGAGGTCATCGTCACGGGAATATTGCGCGCGCGGCAGGCCTCGGCCACTTCATCGGCGTCGGTCGCCACTACTACCGGGTCCATCAGTCCGCTGGACTGCGCCGCGCGCCAGACCCACTCCACCATGGGCCGGCCTGCGATGGGGCGCAGCACCTTCCGGCTGAGCCGCGTGGAGCTTAGCCGCGCAGGGATGACTCCGGCAATGCGCAATGGACTCATGAGGGCGAGTGTACAGGAGCAGCCGGCTGACGGCGCGCCGAGAGTTCATCGAGCCAGCGCCCTAACGCCTCTGCATAGTTCTTCTCAGCAGCGGCGCCTGTTCCCATCCAGACAACACTCTTGCGCGTCGAAACCTTCTGAATCGCCTCCGGCTCCGCGCTGCCGTTGCCGGCGAGCAGCCACAACGAGGGAACCTGCAGGGCCGCGGCGGCCGAGCTCAGGTTCCAGCGGTCGCGCACCAGCAGCCGCGCCGGAACCAGCCGCGCCCGCGGATCGTCGAAGATCGCGCTCGCGGCGTCCGTCATCGGCTCGCGCGCTATGGCTCCGGCAATTTCCGGGTGCGCTGCGGCCACCTCGATAGCCAGGTTTGCGCCAAGGCCCTCGCCGGCGAGCACAACCGTGCGCGGATCGACGTGCCGCGTTCCCGTCAGGTAATCGAGCGCCCAGGCTGTATCCTCGCGCCAACGAGCTTCGCCGGGGTGGGCAAACTCACTCTGCCCGTAACCGCGGTAGTCGAAGGCGAAGACGTTCACGCCGAGATTGTGCAGAGCGGCCAGCGCATCCACGGCATCGCTCAGATTGCCGTTTTGCCTGTGCAGGTAAATCACGGTATAGCGCGCAAACTTCGCATTCGCCGCCGCAGGAATCCACCAGCCCTGGAGCCGCAAGCGGCCTGCGTCCGTGGCCGCAAAGCGGACTGCATCGAAATCCATTCCTGCGCCGGCCGGCGTGCGCGTGACTGCGGCCTTCGGATGGTAGAGCAGTTGCCAGCTCCCCTGCCAGAAGAGCAGGCAAAGCGTGGCCCACGCGCACACGGCCGCCGCGGCCACGGTAAGCCCCATGGCCAAAAGCAGCCAGCGCGGAGATACCGTGGGCGGCGGCGCGGTTGTGCGCGGAGCGCCATTACCGCCGAGCCCGGACGAGTCGCGCGCGACTGATTTCAGTTGTTGTTTCTTACCGGCCATCGCGAAAGCGGAGAAATCAGCCGGAACGCTGCTTCTCTCTCTTCATGGTACTCGCCGCAGCGCAGTCTTCCTGGTTACGACTGCACCTGTTCTGCGGCCATTTCCTTGGCCGAGGGGATGATGCCCATCTCCCGGTAGATGGGCCGCACGACAACGCGCAGCGCCGGCAGCTGCAGGAAAAACCACAGCGCGCCCAGCACCACGATGGCGCCGTTGATGATCACGGTCCACTGCGCGCCGGTCAGCAGAAGATTCATCCTGCCCACGAACATGGCGGTAGTGGGCAGGGCGTGAGCCATGGCGCCGGCCAGCAGGCTTCCGAACGGCGCCATGCCGACGAAGGCCATCGTGTAATAGCTCATCACGCGGCCGCGTATATCCTCGGACACGAGAGTCTGAATGATGGTATTGCTGGCCGCCATGCCCTGCATCATTCCCATGCCGGCGACGAAGACCGTGAGCATAGAGAGCCAGAAGACATGCGAGAGCCCGAAGCCGACGAGGCCAATACCGAAGACCGCCGCCGCCATGGGAATCATGCGGATGAGGCCGCGCACGCTCCTGCGCGCCGCAAGCGACAGCGCCGAAACCAGCGCGCCCACGCCCATGGCGCCCATCAGGAAGCCGAGCGTGTGCGGACCGCCGTGCAGCACCTGAGCGGCAAAGAGCGGCATCAGCACCACAAACGGCATGCCCATGAGGCTGACGACCGCGAACAGCAAAAGAATGGTGCGGATGGGCAGGAAGGACGATACGTAGTCCCAGCCTTCCTTCAGCTCGGTAAAGGTGGAGGTTGCCCTGCGCCGCGCCTGCGGCCCCAGCCGCATCATCAGCAGCGAGGCGATCACCGCAATGTAGCTTACGCCATCGGCAAAGAAGCACCAGCCTTCGCTGGTGGCGGCGATGAGCATGCCGGCCAGCGATGGGCCGATCAGCCGCGCCATATTCACCATTGACGAATTGATAGCGATGGCGTTGCCGAGGTCTTCGCGGGCTTCGATCATCTGCACCATGAACGATTGCCGGCCCGGCATGTCGAAGGCGTTGACAAGGCCCTGCATCACGCTCAGACCCAGAATCCACGGAATAGTGATCAGATGAGAGAGCGTAAGCCCGGCAAGCAGGAACGACTGGACCATCGACAGCGTCTGCGTCCAGACGAGAATCTGCCGCCGGTTGAGCCGATCGACCCACACGCCGGCGAAGGGTGCGATGAGGAATGTCGGGATCTGGCCGGCAAAGCTGACGGTGCCCAGAAGCAGGGCGGACTTAGTAAGCCGGTACACCAACCATGAGGTAGCAATCCGCGTCATCCACGTGCCGATGAGCGAGATGCTCTGGCCGCCGAAGAACAGGCGGAAGTTGCGATGACGCAGCGCGCGCCAGGCATGCGAAACGCCCTGCGCCGCGGGCCTGCGCTCCTCCGGCGCGGGCCGCTCCTGCTCTATTTTTTCTTCAGTGCGCGAGCAATCTCCGCCGGCGTTCACCATAACTCATTCATAGGATGCACGCAGCCGGGCGGCGATGCGGCAACCGGCGGCTGCGTTTATTGCTGGAGCTTGTAGTCCGCATTCGATGTTCCGGCGCTCACCTGCGCGGGCGCCGGGAGCTGCGATCGATCCCAGCCTCCGCCGAGAGCCTGCACCAGCTCGACTGCAGAAATCATCTGCGATACCTCGAGGGAATTCAGCGCCGACTGATTGTTGAGCAGCGTTGTCTGCGCAATCACCACGTCGACATACGGATCGACGCCCAGCTGATAGCGCTGCAATTCGATATTCAGGTAGTCCTGAGAGTCTTTCACGGCCGCCTGCTGGCGCAGAATCTGCTGCGAATAAATGCGCGTGGCGGCAAGAGCATCCTCCACCTGCTGGAAGGCGTTGAGGACTGACTGGCGATAGCTGGCCAGATCGGCATTATAAGTGGCCTGATACTGGTGCAGGGCGGCGCGGTACAGGCCGCCGTCGAAGAGAATCTGCGAGGCCGACGGCCCGACGGACCAGACGCGGCTGGGCCAGTCGAACAGGTGCTTCAGCAGCGCCGACTCCAATCCGACCGAGCCCGAAAGCGTGACCTGCGGGAAGAATGCGCCATAACCGATGCCGATGTTTGCGTTGGCCTGGGCAAGCGTGCGTTCGGCCGCGGCAACGTCGGGCCGCCGCTCCACCAGCTGCGAAGGCACGCCCGTGGGAATCGCAGGCGGCGTGTAAACGAGCGGCTTTACCGGCATGGAGAAATCCGTGGCGGGCTTGCCGATCAGCGTGGCAATGGCATGCTCGTATTGCGCGCGCAGCAGGCCGGCGTTCACGGCCGACGATTGCGCCGACTCGAGCGTCGCCCTGGCCTCAGCCACAGAAATATAGTCGCCAATTCCGGTTTGATACTGCGCCTGAGTGAAATCGAGCGACTTCTGGTCGGCCTCCACGGTCTGATTCAGGATCTGCTGCAGCATGTCCTGGCCGCGAATCTCGAAAAAATATTCGGCCAGGCTGGCCTGCTCCGTAAGCTTCTCGACTTCGAGGTCGGCGGCGCTGACCTGCGCGGCAAATTGCGCCTCGCGCACCTCGTTTCTGATCTTGCCCCAGAAGTCCGGCGTCCAGGAGGCATCGACAGGAACGCTCCAGAGGGCATAGGTCCGGCCGGTCGTGGCCGTTGACGAAACGTTCTGATTGCTCGACGTGCGCGCATAGGTATAAGCGGGGCTGAGGGTGATCGTAGGCCAGTATTGAGCCCGCGCCTCCGCAACCATTGCCCGCGCAGCCATGAAGTTCTCGAAGGAGACCTTGATGTTCTGGTTGTTGACGTTGAGCTGCTCCTCGAGCGCATTCAGCTCGGGCTCATGGAAGACCTCCCACCAGTTGCCGCGCAGCATAGCCTCCTGCGGACTGGCCACCTTCCAGCCGTCCTGATCGGTGAAGTTGACGGTCGACTCCTTATAGTTCGGAGCGGCGACGGCCGGCGGCGACGGAGGAGTATAGCGCGGGCCCACGCGGCAGCCCGCCAGCAGCATCAGTCCCAGCGCGCCCGCCGCGCAGGCGCGCGCAGTGCAGCCCATTTGTTCTACCATGGCTTTCCATCCTGTCGTCATCACAGAGTCGTTGCGCCCTCCGGCCCGGCGGCCAGCATGTCGTGCGATCTTCCCAGCATCCACAGGCGCAGCCGGTCCATCACCAGGTAAACCACCGGCGTGGTGTAAAGCGTGAGCAGCTGGCTCAGCAGCAATCCGCCCACGATGGTGATGCCCAGCGGCCGGCGCAGTTCGGAGCCCGTTCCGGTTCCAAAGGCCAGCGGCAGTGCGCCGAAGATCGCCGACATCGTGGTCATCAGAATCGGCCGGAAGCGCAGCATGCATGCCTCGAAGATAGCCTCGCGGGTGCTCTTGCCCTCCAGCCGTTCGGCCTGCAGCGCGAAGTCGATCATCATGATGGCGTTCTTTTTTACGATGCCGATCAGCAGAATGATGCCGATAATCGAGATCACGTTCAGGTCCATGTGAAAGAGCATAAGGGCGAGCATGGCGCCCACGCTGGCCGAGGGCAGAGTAGAGATGATGGTGAGCGGATGCACCAGGCTTTCGTAGAGAATTCCGAGCACGATGAAGACGGAGAGCAGCGCCGTAAGGACGAGGACCGGCTCGCTCGAGAGCGATTGCTGGTAGGCCTGCGCGGTTCCGGCAAAGAACCCGTGGATCGTAGCCGGCATGCCCAGGCTCTGCTCCATCTGCGCCACCTCGCGCGTGGCGTCGCTCAGCGACATTCCATTCGCAAGATTGAAGGAGACTGTTACCGAGGGGAACAGTCCTGTATGGTTCACCTGCAGAGGCGTGGTGCCGGTGCGCGCCGTCATCATGCTGGTCAGCGGCGAGATGCGGGTGATGCCGGCGGGGGGCGCGGCGCCGGTCGATGAGCCGGTCGATGAGCCGGTGGTTGAACTATTCGAGGTTACATAGATATCGTTCAGGCCCGAAGGATCCTGCCAGAAGGGCGGCGCGGCCTCCATGACTACGTAATACTGGTTGAGCTGCGTATAAATGACCGAGACTTCGGACTGGCCGAAGGCGGAGTAGAGCGACCTGTCGAGCGAAGTCGCCGTCTGGCCGAGCTGCGCCGCCGTAGTGCGGTTATAGTTCAGCAGCAGTTGCAATCCGCCGTTCTGCTGGTCGGTGTTGACGTCCTGCAGTCCGGGCAGCGTCTTCATGTGCTCGTAGAGGATCGGCCCCCAGTGCGCAAGATCGGAAAAGTTATCGCCCTGAATGGTGTACTGGTAGAGCGCACTGCTCGATCGGCCGCCGATGCGCAGATCCTGCGACGGCTGCAGGAAGGCGGAAGCCACGGGCAGTCGGTTCATCTTCGGCCGCAGACGATTGATGACGTCCATCGCGCTGGTCTGGCGCACGCCGCATCCGGGCCCCTCTTTGCAGCTGTTGCCGAGCGGCTTGAGCGTCATATAAATGAAGCCGCCGTTGCTCGAGCCGTTGCCGCCGGTGTAGGCGTTCACATGAGCTACGGCAGGATCCCTGCGGATGACGTTCACCAGCGCCAGGATGGAGTTGCGCATGAAGGGAAACGACGCGTCCTGCGGTCCCTGCACGCCGCCCACGATGGATCCGGTATCCTGCTGCGGGAAAAATCCCTTGGGGATACGGACAATCACGACCAGATTCAGGGCGATGGTCAGCGCCAGAACGATCAGCATCAACCCGGCGTTATCGAGCGCCCATTCGAGCGAGTTCCGGTAGATCCAGATCAGGCCGTTGAAGAATCGTTCGCTGACCCGGTAGAACCAGTTGTGCTTTTCGCCGGCGGCATGCGACCTGAGCAGGTGCGCGCACATGCAGGGCGTGGTGGTGAGCGAGATCACCATCGAAAGCAGAATGGCGATCGACAGCGTGACCGCAAACTCCCGGAAGAGCCGGCCGACAATGCCGCCCATCATCAGGATGGGAATGAACACGGCCACCAGCGACATGCTGATGGAAAAGACCGTGAAGCCGATCTCCCGGGCGCCTTTGAGCGCCGCCGCAAACGGCTCCATGCCTGCTTCCAGGTGGCGCGTGATGTTCTCCATCACCACAATGGCGTCGTCGACGACGAATCCGGTGGCGATAGTGAGCGCCATCAGGGAAAGGTTGTCCAGCGAGTAGCCGAACAGGTACATCACCGCAAAGGTGCCGATGAGCGAGACCGGAACGACAACGCTGGGGATAATGGTGGCGCGGGTGCTGCGCAGGAATAAAAAGACGACCAGCACCACCAGGACGACCGATTTGGCCAGCGTGAATTCCACGTCGCGCACAGAGGCGCGGATGGTGGTCGTGCGGTCGAGCACGATGGTCGAATTGATGCCCTGCGGCAGCACTGCCTGAAGAAAGGGCATCTGCGCGCGGATGCGGTCGACGGTCTCGATGATGTTGGCGCCGGGCTGGCGGAAGATGATGATGAAGATGCCGCGGTGACCATCCATATAGCCGGCGGTGCGGATGTTCTGGGTGGAGTTCACGACATCGGCCACGTCAGAAAGCCGCACGGCCACGCCATTGTGGTAGCCGATGATGAGCGGCTTGTAGTCCTCGGCGTCTGCAATCTGTCCGTTGTCGATGATGTCCTGGGTAATGCCGTAACCGGAGATCTGGCCGCGGGGCGCGTTGGAGTTCTGCAGGCTGAGCACCGACTGCACGTTACCGAGCGTGAGTCCGAAGCTGGCCAGCCTGGCCGGGTCCACCTCCACGCGAACCGACGGCGTTGCGCCGCCGCCTACGAAAACCTGGCCTACGCCCGGAATCTGGGAGAGCTTTTGCTCAAGGATTGTCGAGCACAGGTCGTACAGCTTTGTAACGTCATACTTGTCCGACGTCATGCCGATGATCATGATCGGCGCGTCGGCGGGATTCACCTTGTGATAGGAGGGGTTCGACGGCAGATTCGCAGGCAGATAGGTGCGCGCGGCATTGATGGCGGCCTGCACGTCCCGGGCCGCGCCGTCGATGTTGCGGCTCAGGTCGAACTGCAGCGTTACATTAGTCGAGCCCAGCGAACTCGACGAGGTCATCTCGGTAATGCCGGCGATGTGGCTGAACTGCCGTTCGAGCGGGGTGGCCACGCTGGCCGCCATGATCTGCGCGCTCGCTCCGGGCAGGCCGGCATTGACGCTGATGGTGGGAAAGTCCACCTGCGGCAGCGGCGAGACCGGCAGCACCGTATAGCCGATGACGCCGGCAAGGGCGACGCCGATCGTCAGCAGCGTGGTGCCGACCGGCCGCCGGATAAATGGGGACGAAAGGCTCATGCGCCCCCCGCGACCGTTTGCTCCTTGCGCGCGGGCGTGTGCGACAGGTGACGCCCGGTGATGCGCTGCCCGAGCCGGTCAAAGAAGATGTAGATGACGGGCGTGGTGTAGAGCGTAAGCACCTGGCTGAGCAGCAGGCCGCCCACCATCGCTATGCCGAGAGGCCGGCGCAGCTCCGAACCCAGACCGCGGCCCAGCGCCAGCGGCAGGCCGCCCAGCAGCGCCGCCATCGTGGTCATCATGATCGGCCGGAAACGCAACAGGCTGGCCTCGTAAATTGCCTCTTCGGAGTTTTTGCCGTGCTCACGCTCGGCTTCCAGGGCAAAATCCACGATCATGATGCCGTTCTTTTTCACAATGCCGATCAGCAGAATGATGCCGATGATGGCCACGATGCTGAGGTCCTGATGAAAGAGCATCAAGGCCAGCAAAGCGCCCACGCCGGCCGAAGGCAGCGTGGAGAGAATCGTAATGGGATGGATGAAGCTCTCATAGAGCACGCCGAGCACGATGTAGACCGTCACCAAAGCCGCCAGAATCAGCAGCGCCTCGTTTGAAAGCGAGTTCCGGAACGCCGCCGCCGTCCCCTGGAAATCAGCCTGCAGGCTGGCGGGAAAATGCAGCCGGTTGACCACCTTCTCGATGTCGCTGATCGCCGTGCCCAGCGATGCGTTCGGGGCCAGGTTGAAGGAAACCGTTACGCTGGGAAACTGTCCCTGATGATTGATCGACAGCGCCTCGGTGGTTTCCGTGGCGGTGGTGAACGTGCTGAGCGGAACGGCGTTGGCGGATACCGATGCCGTTGCAGTATTGGGCGCGCCCAGCGCGGCGGTTCCGGCCAGCACCGTGTTCGGGGTGGTCAGCACGCCGGAGGAGGGCGTGTACTTCACCGAACCGGTCAGCGCGTTCGACCCTGCAGCTGCCGACGCCGAGGAGGTGAACGAGGTTGCCGCCCCGGCTCCCGTGGCGTTCGTCGAAGCGCCTGTCTGGACATACAGATTACCGAGCTGCGACGGGTCCTTCTGCCACTGCGGAGCCGTCTCCAGAATCACGTGGTACTGATTGAGCTGCGTGTAGAGCGTGTTGATCTGCCGCTGGCCATATGCGTCGTAGAGGGTGTTATTGATGGTCGTCGGCGCGATGCCCAGCCGGGAGGCCGTTACGCGGTCGATGATCAGCTGGATGGCCCTGGCGCCCATCTGCTGGTCGGTGGCTACGTCCTCCAGATCGGGCAGCTTCTTCAGCTCGGTCACGAAGCGGTTCGCCCACAGGTTCAACTCGTCCGTGTTCGGATCCTCGAGCGTGTACTGGTACTGAGTGCGGCTCACGCGGTCGTCCACGGTGATGTCCTGCACCGGCTGCATGTAGAGATGAATGCCCTTGACCTGGGCAAGCCTGGTCTGCAGCCGCCGGATCACATCCGAAGCGCTGATATGCCTCTGGCCGATGGGTTTCAGGTTGATCGAAATGCGGCCGCTGTTCAGCGTGGTGTTGATGCCGTCGGCGCCAATGAACGACGAGAGGCTCTCGACGGCCGGATCCTGAAGGATGATCTTCGAGAGTTCCTGCTGTTTTTCCGACATCGCCTCGAAGGAGATCGACTGCTGAGCCTGCGAGATGCCCTGGATCACGCCCGTGTCCTGCACAGGGAAGAAGCCCTTGGGGATCCAGATGTAGAGCAGCACCGTAAGCACCAGCGTGGCCAGCGCCACCAGCAGCGTGATCGTCTGGTAGCGCAGGACCGTCTTCAGCGTGCGGCCGTAGAAGGCGATCATCCGATCGAAGGCGCGCTCGGACCAGACGTAAAAGCGCGTCTGCTTTTCCTGCGGGTCGTGGCGCAGGATGCGCGAGCACATCATCGGCGTGAGCGTAAGGGAGACCACGGCCGAAATGACGATCGTGACAGCGAGCGTGACAGCGAATTCGCGGAACAGCCGGCCAACGACGTCGCCCATGAACAGCAGGGGAATCAGCACGGCGACCAGCGAAACGGTGAGCGAGAGAATGGTGAAGCCGATCTGCCCGGCGCCGGTCAGCGCCGCCTCGAGCGGCGGCATGCCTTCCTCGAGATAGCGGCTGATGTTCTCGATCATGACGATGGCGTCGTCGACCACGAAGCCGGTCGAGATGGTCAGCGCCATCAGGGAAAGGTTGTCCAGCGAATAGCCCAGCAGGTACATCACGCCAAAGGTGCCCACCAGCGAGAGCGGAACGGCGACCGAGGGAATGATGGTGGCGTGGAGGCTGCGAAGGAACAGAAAAATGACCAGCACGACCAGGCCGATGGTCAGCATCAGCTCAAACTCGACGTCATTGACGGACGCCTGGATGCTGGTGGTCATATCCGTAAGCGTAGCGATCTGGATCGAGGCCGGTAGACTGGCCTCCAGCTGCGGCAATACCTTGCGGATGGCGTCGACGACGGTAATGGTGTTTGCGCCCGGCTGCCGCTGGATGTTCAGGATCACCGCCGGCGTAGTGTTCATCCACGCCGCCATCTTGTCGTTCTCCACGCCATTGACGACGTTGGCGACATCCTTGACGAACACCGGAGCGCCGTTGCTGTAGGCAATCACAACCTTCTTGTAATCTTCGGCGGTGCGGAGCTGATCGTTGGCGTCGATCTGATAATCGAGCCGCGGCCCGTCGAAGTTGCCCTTTGCGCTGTTGACGCTGGCCTCGGTGAGCGCCGTGCGCACATCCTCAAGGTTCAGGCCATAGGAGGAAAGCTGAACGGGATTGACCTGGATGCGGACGGCCGGCTTCTGGCCGCCGCTGATGCTCACCATGCCCACGCCGTTCAACTGCGAAAGCTTGGGAGCCAGCCGCGTATCCACCAGGTCTTCGACCTGCGAAAGCGGCATGGAATCGGAGGTGATGGCCAGGGTAAGGATCGGCGCGTCGGCGGGGTTTGTCTTGTTATAAACCGGAGGCACCGGCAAATTGGCCGGCAGGAAGGTTCCGCCCGCGTTGATGGCCGACTGCACTTCCTGCTCGGCCACATCGAGGCCGAGCGAGAGGCTGAACTGCAGAACGATCACCGAGACCCCGCCCGCGCTGGTCGAGGTCATCTGGCTGAGCCCCTGCATTTCGCCGAACTGGCGTTCGAGCGGCGCAGTGATCGTAGTGGCCACCACGTCCGGGCTGGCGCCGGGATAAAAAGTCAGCACCTGGATGGTCGGATAGTCGACCTCGGGCAGCGCCGAAACCGGAAGCTGGGTAAAAGCCACTATGCCCGCCAGCAAAATGGCGGCCATCAGCAGCGACGTCGCGACCGGCCGCAGGATGAATGGGCGGGATGGGCTCATGGGGCCGTGCCACCGGTCGTGTCCGTCGACGTAGCCGGCAGCGCGACCTTCGATTGATAAACCTGGGATCCGTCCTGCAGCTTCTCAAAGCTGCTGTCTGCCACTACCGCCCCGGGCGCGATGCCCGCGACCACAGTGCTGCCGCCCTCCGACATGCCCGGATTCACGGTCTTCATGACCGCCTTGTTATTGACAATCTGATAGACGAACGAGGTTTCGCCGTTGTGCTGAATCGACGACGACGGCAGCAGAACCTGATTCTCGAGCGTTTTGACCAGCATGCGCGTATTCACGAACTGATTGGGAAACAGCATCCCCTTCGCATTGTCGAACTGCGCGCGCAGCTTCACGGTCCCGGTGGTCGTGTCGATCAGGTTGTCGACCGTAATGAGCCTGCCCTTGTCGAGCAGGATCTGCTGCGAGCGGTCGTAGGCGTCCACTTCGAGCCGCCTGCCGCTGCGCATCTGCTGGAGCACCTGGGGCAGGCTGTCCTGGGCCACGGTGAAGATCACGGTGATGGGTTGCGTCTGCGCAACCACCACCAGAGGAGTCGCCGAATTCGCCGTCACCAGGTTGCCCGGATCGACCAGCCGCAGGCCGACCCGGCCGGCAATCGGCGAAGTGATGTGGCAGAAACCTACCTGCACCTGCGCGTACTGCACGGCGCCTTCGTCATTCTTGACGGTTCCCTGGGTCTGCAGCACCAGCTTTTCCTGGTCTTCGAGCGTCTGGCGGGAAATTGCATTCTTCGCCCAGGCGTCCTGATAGCGCTTCAGGTCCATCTGCGCCTGAGCCAGGACATTCTGGTCCTTCAGCAGCGTGCCCTGGGCCTGCACAAGTTGCGCCTCATAAGGCCGTGGATCGATATCGATCAGCGGATCGCCTTTTTTTACATACTGGCCCTCGCGATAATGAACGGCCGTGATCACGCCCGTCACCTGGGCGGTAATGGTCGCGGTATAAACCGGCGTCACGGTGCCGATGGAGTTCAGATAGACGCCCAGATTGCCGAGCCTGGCCGTAGCCATGGTCACAGGAACGGGTCCGGCCATGGCAAAGCGTCCCCGGCCGCGGCCGCCTGCCTGCCCGCCCCGGCCGCTCTGCTCCTGGCTTACGGCGTGCTGGTGCAGCACCCAGTAGAACAGCAGCCCGAAGAGCAACAGTACAACAGCCCAGATCCACCAATGCCGCCGTTTCTTCGCGCCTTCCGAGGACGAATGGCTGGGAGTGGGTTGCAAGACAGACGAAGCCTGATCCATGTTCCTCTCTTTTTATCAAACGCGTGATCGGTAAAGCAGATTTCACAATCGGCGTCCCGCAGCCGCCGCCGGGCCGGCCGCGCCCGCGACAGCCTTCCGCACCGGAACAGCTATACTGAACGGCCGGGCATGCCGGCCGCACCGTCCGGCAACTGGCGGACACACAGATTGTGCAACTGCTCTAAATATAGGATCGGGCGCTTCACAATCCGAGCCCGCCCTCCACGGCTTTGCTCTCTCCGGCCTCAGATTCGCATTGCGACCTTGACCTGCATCGGCTGGTATGGCCCGGTTTTCTTACTGCTTCCCCGCCGGAAAGACTTCCTCGAGGCCCGTGCGCATGTCTTGTTTTTATGGACGCGGCAAGATCGTATTTTGTTGCAATATTGCTGCCCTGGCCGGCATGCGCCGCCAGGTGCGAATCGCAGCGGTTCGCACGATTTTATTGTATGCGCTCAAACCGGAAGGCCGCCTCGCGCAGAGCATGCTGGATGGCGGTTATGTGAGCTGCGCCGCGCGTCTCAATGGTCACATCGATCGCCGTCTCGCCCAGGCTGACGCCGTAATAGGCGCGGTTGTGATTGGTCTCCACGATGTTTGCCCGCTCGCGGGCCAGTATCTGCGTCAAGGCCAGCAACGCGCCGGGCCGGTCCTGCAGGTACACCCTGAGACGCACCAGACGCCCGTCCTTGACCATGCCGCGCTCGATGATCTTCGCCAGCAATGTTACGTCGATGTTGCCGCCGCCGACCAGCACCGCCGTCCGCCGGCGACGCAGATCGACTTTTGCCTGCACGACGGCGGCCAGCGCAGCCGCTCCCGCGCCCTCGGCCAGGGTCTTTTCCTGTTCGAGCAGCGTAAGAATGGCGCTGGCCACCTCCTCGTCGTCCACGGTGACGATTTCGTCGACATAGCGGCAGACCAGCGGGAAAGTCAGCTCGCCGGCGCGGCGCACGGCGATGCCATCGGCGATTGTGGCCTCGGCGGCGATGGTCACCGGCGCGCCGGCTTCGCGCGCCCGCAGCATCGAAGGCAGTTTTTCCGATTCAACGCCGATTACGCGGATACGGGGATTGGTTTCCTTGAGCGCGCAGGCCACGCCGCCGATCAATCCTCCGCCGCCGATCGGCGCGACCACGGCCTCGATCTCCGGCGTCTGCTCAAGCAGTTCAAGGCCAATCGTGCCCTGCCCGGCGATCACCTCCGGATCGTCGAAGGCGTGAATGAACGTGCGGCCCTCCTGTTCCCTGCGCCGCAGCGCCTCCTCGCAGGCCTCGTCGTAGCTGGCCCCGTGCAGAATCACCTCGGCTCCGAAGGACCGCGTGGCCGCCACTTTGACCAGCGGCGTAGCCAGCGGCATCACGATCTGCGCGCGGATGCCAAGCTCGCCTGCATGAAAGGCCACGCCCTGCGCATGGTTTCCCGCGCTGGCCGCAATCACGCCCCGCCTGCGCTCCTGCTCGCTCAGAGTAAGCAGTTTATTCAGCGCGCCGCGCTCCTTGAATGAACCGGTCCGCTGCAGGTTCTCAAGCTTCAGGTACAGCGGCAGGCCGGTCAGTTCGGAAAGAGAGTGGGACATCTGACAGGGCGAGCAGTAAATCGCCCCGCCGATGCGCGCCCGCGCCGCATGAATGCTCGCCAATGTAACCGAATCCGCCGCCACCGCCATCGCCGCTCCTCTGCTGTGTGAACTGCGAAATGCCCGGGAAATGCAAAAGCCACCACCGCATGCGCGGGGTGGCCTGTAATCGTCCGATTCTTCCGTCAGACCCGGTCTACCCCGCGCGCAGCAACCGAATGTGCATGATCCCGCGAATTCGCATCTTGCGAATCATGGCAGGTACGCGCATGGCGGGGGTCCGGTTCATGGAACTTAATTCGGAGTAGACCAGAGCGGCCCCTCACCGGTCAAGAATGCGGGTGAGGGGGCA
>DATGLJ010000136.1:0-7051 GCA_035294185.1 Occallatibacter sp.
CGCTCGCCCGGCTCCACGCCGGCTACGCGCAAACTGCGAAAGCCGATAATGCCGGCACACAGGAGCGGCGCCGCCTGCTCGGCCTCCAGTCCCGGCGGCAGCGGGTAAACAAAATCCGCCCGCACCGCAGCATACTCGGCATAACCGCCATCGACTGTATAGCCGGTAAAGACTGGCCGGTCGCAAAGATTCTCCATCGCGTGGCGGCAGTACCAGCAATTGCCGTCCACGCCGCCGATCCACGATACACCGGCCCGCGAACCGGGCGGCAGCTCGGCGGTGGCGCCCTCAACGATCTCGCCCACGATCTGGTGGCCGGGGATCAGGCGCCGCCGCGGCGAAGGCAAATCGCCCTCGACAATATGCAGATCGGTGCGGCAGACGCCACACGCGGCAACTTTCATCAGCACCTGATCGGCTGCGAGCGCCGGCCGGGGAACATCCTCAATCGTCAACCAGCGCCCCGCAGCTGCATTTTTCGCGTCAAACACCGCAGCCCGCATTGCAACGCACTCCCGCGATTCGCTGCCAATAGCTTACGCTGCCCCGTCCGAGCGCGCATGGAACGCACCTGCGCACTCGACCGGCGAACTGTTATTGTTATCCGTCAGGAAAAAACCCGATGCCCAAACCCAGCTTCACCCGCGGGACCATGCTGCTGGCGCTGCATCCCATCTTTGCGCTCACCGGCGCGGGCTGCGCCATCACTGGCGCGCTGTTGCCGTCGCTGGCGAGAACTTTTGCTCTTACCGACAGCCAGTCGGGGCTGGCAGTCTTTGCCGTCTACGCCGGCATGGCAACGGGCGCTCTGCTGTGCCGCGGCAATTATGCGCGCATCATCGTCCTGGGGCTCGCTGCTTTGTCGGCATCGTCGCTCGGCATGGCCTGCGCCGTACGGCCGCTGCTGTTTCCCGCCGCCTTTCTCTATGGCGCATCTGTCGGCGCGCCCATGACGGCCACCAGCCTCTTTGCCGGGCGCAATTATCCGGCGCGCCGCGCAGCCACGTTCACCGGGCTTAACTTTACCTGGAGCGCAGGCGCAATGGCCGCGCCGCTCATTGCCGCCCGCGTTCTTGCGCTGCTCGGCTGGCGCGCGGTGTATGAGCTGCTCGCCGCCGCAGCGCTGCTTGCAGCCGTCGCCGCAGCGTTCAGCCTGCGCGATCAGGAAGAAACTCCGCGCACCACGCCCGAGACAACCGGCTTCCGCAACTTCCGCCTCATTGCCCTGTTCGCAGTCTTCTTTTTCCTCGAAGTAGGCATGGAGAGCGCGGCCGGAGCGTGGCTTTCCACCTACGTACTGCGCGCTACCGCAACGACGGTTGCGCTGGCGGCTGCGGCCTCGGCCGTCTTCTGGACCGGATTCCTGGCCTCGCGCGGCCTTGCGCCGCTCGTGCTGCGGCGGCTGAGCGCACAACGAATGCTGCAAGCCGCACTCCTTGCCGCGCTCGGCGCATCGGCGGTGCTTCTGCTTTCCCGCTCGGCAGTTTCGCTGGTTCTGGCCATTCTTCTGCTCGGGCTGGCGCTTGCGCCTGTGTTCCCGCTGGCGCTGGCGGAGTTCTTCGAACGCGCGCGCCTCAGCTCCGATTCACGTTTCGTGCTGGCGCTCAGCGGCTTCGGCGGCGCGGTCTTTCCCTGGCTGGCCGGCATCGTCTCATCGCGAGCATCCAGTCTGCGCGTAGGTCTGGCGATCACGCCTGTCACGCTGCTGCTCATGACCGCAATGCTCCCGCTGCTGACCGCTACGCGGAGTGCGCCGGGGCGCGAACGCTTTCCGGGAGCCGCAACTCCCGGAAATTTATCCGTCTGAACTTTTCCGTCTAGCTGTTCAGCACTCTCCGGCAGAAATCGACGCAGCGCCTGATCTCCTTTTCGGGCGTCGAACCTTCCGGAATTTTGTACTCAAGCTCGATGCCGGCCGGAAATGCGTACTGCCGGTCGCGCATCAGCAGCAGCACTTCCTTCACCGGCGTGTCGCCCTCGCCCCACGGCAGATTCGCGCCGCCGCGCGTTCCGTATTTGCGATCTTTCAGATGAATCGAGGTAATGCGATCGTGATGCTCCTCGATGAATGGAATCGGCGATCCGCTGATGGCAGCGACAAAGTGACCGATGTCGAGCTGAATGCCGTTCCACTTCGATTGCGCAAGCGCCGTATCCCAGCTCTGCGCGTTCACCTGCGTGTGATTGTGATAGCCCACCATGACGCGGTGTTTTTCGCCCAGTTTGCCCAGCCGCCCGCTCAGCGCAGGATCGGCAGGCAGCTCGGTCGTGATCTGGCTGGCGCCCAGAATGCGCGCCGCCTCAAAGAAATAGTCATACTCGGCGTCGCTCATATCCATGCTCGTGTTGGCCAGCCGGAACGCATAGATTTTCACGCCGGCGTCGCTGTACATTCGGTGCAGGGTTTTGAACTTATCCAGGATGGCGGCCTTGTTGCCGAGACGCCATTCGGTCAGTTGCTCGGCCTGCCTGCGGCGCATGGCTGCGCGCTCTTCCGGCGACAAGTGCTGGCCGGGCGAGCCGGAATAACCCGCGCGCGGCGCGCTGGGCGCGCCCGCATACACCTCGCAGCGCACATCCTGAATCTCGACGGCGCTCAGCCCCAGATCGACAAGCGTGCCAAGAAACTGGTCGGCGGGAACCGGAATGGACGGAAAATTGTAGGGCGATACGATAATTCCGATCTGCACTCCGTGAAACTTCGAATCGGGCCGGGGCTCGGCGGCCAATCCGGCCAGCCCCACTCCGGCAATGGCCGCGGGAACGGCCGCCAGCGCTGCTTTTGCAAATTCTCTTCTCGTCAGGGTCATCGGTCGGTTGTCCTGTGCTCCATTCGTTGTTCGTTAGAGGATTCGCCGTGAACAAACTTCCGGCATCCTTCCTTATACACCGTCGCGGAGCACATCACAGTTCCCGCATCGAGGCAGCGGCTGCGCGCGATATGCTGGTGTCCAGCTTTTTCTCTGGCTGGAGACATTCGATGCAATCGCTTCGCTTCCCTGCCCTTGTGTGCGCCTGGCTGTTGACCGGCGCAATCGCAGCCCAGACCGCAACCGCCCCGGCTGTCGTAACCCGGGATTCCACCGGCGCAACGATGCGCTACGGCGACGAAACTCTTCGCATCGCGGTTTGTGGCCCCGGCGTGCTGCACGTCGTAGCAGGACCCGGGGCAGCGAAATCCGCCTCGCCGGTCGAGCCCTGGATCCTGCAGCCGTGCACGCCTGCGCACTTCGACCTTTCGCAGGACGGCAAACAGGCCACGCTGAGCACGGCCGATCTCCAGGTGAAGCTGCGGCTGGCAACCGGCCAGCTCACCTTTCTGAATGCCGCCGGCCAGCCGCTGCTCGCCGAATCCGATCGCCGCACGCGCGTCTACACGCCAGACACTGTCAACGGTGAAAAGGTCTACCATGTGAGCGACCGCTTTCAGCCCGCGCCCACCGAGGGCTTTTATGGGCTGGGCCAGCACCAGAGCGGCGTGTTCAACTATCGGGGCAATGTCGTCGAGCTCGCTCAGGCCAACACCGATGTCGCCGTCCCGCTGCTGATTTCCACCAACGGCTACGGCATTCTATGGAACACGGCATCGAAGTCGTGGTTCGATAACCGCTTCCCTACCGAGCTTAAGCTCAGCGCAGAAGCCGCCGACGCCATCGATTATTACTTTCTTTATGGGCCGGAGATCGACGAAATCATCCACAGGTATCGCGAGCTTACCGGCCGCGCGCCGCTCTTCGGCAAATGGGCGTACGGGTTCATTCAGTCAAAGGACCGGTACCGCTCGGCGAAAGAACTGCTCGATGTCGCGCAGGAATATCGCTCGCAGCATGTTCCGCTCGACATGATCGTGCAGGACTGGTTCTGGTGGGCGCGCCGCGGCGATCCGGAGTTCTCCGCCGATTACCTGAAGCCGCAGCCGGACGTAGCCGCAGCCCTGCGGCAGCTGCACGCCGAACATCTGCACGCCATCATCTCCACATGGGCCGTCACCGATGAAAGTTCCGATCTCTATCGCGATCTGAAGGCCGGCAATCTGCTCATTCCCGGCACCACCGATTACGATCCGACGAACCCCGCCGCACGCGAAATGTTCTGGAAGCATCTGCTCGCGCCGCTCATGGCGCAGGGCTGGGATGGCTTCTGGCTCGACAGCGCCGAACCCGAGGCGTGGAACGGCTACAGCGACGCCACGCTGGATGCTCTGCATCTCGCAATCGGCAACGGCGCGCGTTACACCAATATCTTTCCGCTCATGCACAGCGGCAATGTATACCAGCACTGGCGCGCGGCCACCGACCGCAAGCGCATCTTCATCCTGACTCGCTCGGCATTCCTGGGCCAGCAGCGCAATGCAACCACCGTCTGGTCGGGCGATGTGATGGGCACCTTCTTCGATTTCCGCAAGCAGATTGCAGCAGGGCTCAATTTCGAGCTTTCCGGCATTCCCTACTGGACCACCGATATCGCCGGTTACGGCTGGCCCTACGAGCGCGACACGCGCGACCCCGCATACCAGGAGCTTTATACGCGCTGGTTCGAGTTCGGCGTTTTCTGCCCCATCTTCCGCACGCACGGCCACCGCGTGAACGACACCAACGAAATTTTTTCCTACGGTCCGCAGACGCCAACGCTCATTGCTTACGACCGGCTGCGCTACCGGCTGCTGCCCTATATTTATTCGCTCGCCTGGCGCGTAACCAGGGACGACTACACAATCATGCGCCCGCTCATCATGGACTGGCGGACGAATGAAAAGGTGCGCGCCATCGGCGACGAGTTTCTTTTCGGCCCGGCCATTCTGGTGAATCCCGTTACCGAACAGGGCGCGCGGGAACGCACGGTTTACCTGCCGCCCGCGCCCGCATGGTACGACTTCTGGACAGGCGCAAAGCTCGCCGGGGATCGGCGCATCGACGCGCAGGCGCCGCTCGACCGGATTCCGCTCTATGTAAAGGCCGGATCGATTGTGCCGCTCGGACCGGAAATCGAATACGCAACCGAGCAGCCCGCCGCGCCAGTCACTCTGCGCATTTATCGAGGCGCCGACGCCGACTTCACGCTCTATGAAGACGAAGGCGACACCTACGACTACGAAAAAGGCGTCTACGCCACCATCCCGCTACACTGGGACGAAGCCAGCTCGACACTGACAATTGGAGCGCGGCAAGGCCGGTATCCCGGCATGCCGGCCGCAAGAACGTTTCAAGTGGTTGCGGTGGACGAAACCCACGGAGTGGGCGCGCAGCGAGCGAGCGACACCGGACGCACGGTGCGCTATGACGGCTCGGCCGTAAAGGTTCAGATAAGGTAAACACGAAGCGGCGCGCGAAGAAGGGCCTCTCCGTGCGTCAGCGGCGCTCCCAATGCCCTCGATATACGCGATAACCGTTGCCGTAGCGCTGGTAGCGCGGCGGCCGCCAGACATAGCCGGGATGAGGCGGACGCGCCCACCGTCCCGGCCGCCACACCCATCCGCCGCCGGCCCAGTCATAATACCCGTCCGTCCATACCCATCCCGGACCAGGCGCAACCCCGACCGGGCCAAAGACGCGCGGCGGCGGCGGACCGAAGGTCACGCCCGAATAGAAGGCGACGGAGGCGTGCTCGCACGCAGACAACGCCAGGACCGCCGCAAGGACCACTGCCGAGACCGCCACTCTGAATCTCTGCACAGACTCCTCCGCAATGCCGATTCGTGCTGAAGGTTGGATGAGTCCCGGCCGGATATGGTTTGAAGCCTTCGCACAGGACTGCTGCCTGAAGCGGCCCGGTTCTGGAGCTGCCCGGTTAAAGAAGGCTCTTCCGCCTTCGGTTTTCAGTCGATCGTCAGCAGCTCTTCGAAAAATCCGCCAATCTCGCGTTTACGGTCGACGAAATGGATCTCGAGAATCCAGTGACGCCTCCGGCCTTTTTCGTCAAACGAGCGCATCGGCAGATGACTGTCAGGATGGATGTAGAGCGTCACCTTATCTCCGGCGATCTTTTCATGCGGAAACTGTCCGATGAGATGGCCGGCAATCGGGCCGCCGAACTCCCATCCGAATTTCTTCGCAAGCGAGGCTGCATAGGTAAAGAGCTGACTCGCCACAATGCCGGGAGTCTGCTGAAAGTATCGCTTTGCCTCGGCAAATGCTGCGCCGATGTCATCCCGCAACCTGAACTTGAGCGGATCGGACCCGATGACGAATGTCCGGCCGAAATCGGCCTCCCAGTCTTCAAAGACCGGACCGAGATCGAGAAAAAGTATGTCGTCATTGCCGATCGCCAGATCGGGAGGGTTCTCCGCATAGGGCGCAAGCGTGTTCCTGCCGGCGCGGACAATGCGCTTATGCCAGTACGTCGTAATGCCGTACATATCCCTTGCCAGCTCGTAGATTTCTTCGTTTAACCGGCTCTCGCTGATGCCCGGCCGAATCAGGCCGCGCGCTTCGATCTCCTGAAACAGCCGCTCAGCCTTATCCTGGGCTGCGCGCAGCTCCGAGACACGTTGCTCTTCGAGAATGTCCGGGGGGACAGTGGCGTCTGGCATGGGCCTGCACCTCACAGCATTGACAGCTCTCTCTCTCTCGAGATTCGCGCGTTCAGTCAGCAAGCAAGGTCCCTTGCAGGAAAGACATCGAAAACCAACGGAGACGATTCCCGTGAAGATCTTCCCTTTTTCCGCCGCCTGTTGCAAGGGCCGTTGGCCGCGCCACCCCTCTAAGGCGAGGACTTACCACATCAAGGGACCGGGGAGCCAGTATTCGCCCGGCTCACAGCCATCGTTCACTTCCCTGTGTAGGTTACGCGCCATACGCTGCGTGAGCCGTCATCGACCACAAACAAGCTGCCATCGGCGCCGACAGTAACCCCCACGGGCCGGCCCCAGACCTGGCCGTCCTTCGTCACAAAACCCGTGAGAAAGTCATCGTACTCGCCGGTGGCGCGCCCGTTCTTCATCGGCACAACGATAACCTCGTAGCCGGCGCGCGGGTCGCGATTCCAGGACCCATGCTCGGCCGCAAATGCATCGCCCTCATATTCCGATGGAAATTGGGTTTTGCGATTGGGA
>DATGLJ010000137.1:0-2076 GCA_035294185.1 Occallatibacter sp.
CTCAGCTCCGTCGAAGCGCCCATCGCAAAGAAGAACAGCAGGCCCGCGTCCATATCCACGAGCTGCATGTTCCGGCCCACCGGCAGAATCGCAAAGCCCATAAACACCGCAACCACAAGCACCAGCGGCGCCAGAAAGTGCACGGTCCAGTCGGCGACAAAGGGAACGACATCTTCCTTGGTCAGCGACTTGATCCCGTCGGCCAGCGGCTGCAGAAACCCATACGGCCCGACGCGATTCGGCCCCAGCCGGTTCTGCATGCGCGCCAGCCCCTTGCGCTCGAAGACCGTCGTCAGCGCAAACAGCGTCGGGAAGACCGCAAGAATGCCGAGGACGCCGAGGACGGCGCCGCCGGCCGGCCGAAGCGACGGAGGAAGGAAAGAAACGATCCAGTCTTTGAAGAGGATGAAGATCTGGTCCAGCGTTCGGGCCATGCTTAAGCTCCTCCCCCGGCGGGCGATTTCGGTTCGGCCGGCTTCGGCTCGCCTTCCTTCTTCGGCTCATCCGCCGGCTTGGCCGCGGCGGCCGCTTTGGCCGCGGCAGCCTTTGCCGCCGCGGCTTCGGCTGCGGCCCTGGCCTTGGCCTCGGCAGCGGCGCGCTCTTCGGCCAGCCGCGCGTCCACTTCGGCGGCCTCCACCGGATGAATCCGGTGGTAGTACTCGTTCGATTTAGCAAGCTGCCGCCGGTCGAGCAGCAACCCGCCAAAGCGGTCATCGGTCGCCAGTTCGAACTCCTTGTCCATCTTGATCGCCTCGAACGGGCAGACCTCCACGCAGATCTGGCAGCTCATGCACACCGAAATATCGATGTCGAAGCGCGTGGGATAAAACTGCGGCTTGCCCACCGCATCCGGCTTCTTATCGGTCGATTTATCGATGTAGATGCACTTCGGCGGGCACTCTTTCTCGCAGATCTGGCAGGCCACGCAGCGCAGCCCGGCTTCCCAGTCCTGGCCGTCATACACGAGAAACGGAAAATTGCGCGACGCCTCGGGCAGCGGCGTGCGCTCCTCCGGATACTCCACCGTGACCATGCGCTCTCTGGAGACGTAACTGCCGGCGAAATTCTTCGCCGTCTCCAGCATGCCCTTGAGAATTCCTTCACCCAGCAATGCAAACCTCCGGTTTGCTGGTTGGAGTTCAACGTTCGGAGTTCTTCGTTCGTAGTTACCGCTTGCAGCAGCCGGAACTACAAACTGCGAACTGAGAGCTATGAACTTGCTTCATCTGTCCACTTCGCCCAGCACAATGTCCACGCTGCCGAAAATCAGCACCACGTCGGCGACATTGTGGCCAAGGCACATATCTTCCAACACCGTCAGGTTGATCAGACTCGGCGGCCGCACCCGATACCGGTACGGATTGGGGCTGCCGTCGCTGATCACGTAAAAACCCAGCTCGCCCTTCGGCGCCTCGATGCGCGCATACGCCTCGCCCGGCTTCGGCCGGAAGCCGCGAATCTTCGCCTTCGGATCCATCACCGGGCCGCCGGGAATGTCCTTGAGCGCCTGCTCAAGAATCCCTACCGACTCCCGCATCTCCAGCACCCGCACCATGTAGCGGTCGTAGATGTCTCCATGAGCGCCAAGCGGCACGCGAAACCTGAACCGGTCATAGATGCCGTAATGATCGACCTTGCGAATGTCGTAATTGACGCCGGCAGCGCGCAGCATCGGCCCGCTGATTGCGGCGTTCACCGCCAGTTCCGGCTTCAGCACGCCCACGCCCTGGCACCGCGCCATCAGGATCTCGTTGCCCGTAAGCAGTCTTTCGAACTCGTCGATAAACGCCGGCAAACCCGCAACAACTTTTCGCGCCGCATTCAGCCATGCCTCGGTCGCGTCCACGCGGCAGCCGCCAAAGCGCATGTAGTTGCACATCATGCGCGATCCGGTCAGCGACTCGAATAAATCCAGAATTTTTTCGCGCTCACGGAAGGCATACATCAGCGGCGTACCGCTGGCGCCCATCTCCTGAAGCAGGAACCCGATCGTCGAAGCGTGGTTCTGCACCCGCGTCAGCTCGGCCAGAATCACGCGAAGATACTGCGCCCGCTCGGGAACCTCCTGGCCGGCGA
>DATGLJ010000138.1:0-2971 GCA_035294185.1 Occallatibacter sp.
GAACCAGCGCGACCGCCACGGCTTGTTGATTCCCAGCCGGAATCCGTAAGGATGGACCTTCTGTCCCATACTTTTCCTCTCAAACCTTCTTTGAGGCCCGCTACTCGGCCTTTTTCTTCGCTCTCTTGCCGGCCGGCTTCGCCGCAGGCTCCTCGCCCCCGGCCGCCTGGCTCTCCGAACCGTTGCGCTCGGCCACCGCCACAGTAATATGCGTGAGCCGGCGCTGGTAGCGGTAGGCGCGGCCCATCGGCGCCGGCCGGATCCGCTTCATCCGCGGACCGTCATCGGCCAGAGCCTGCTTTACATACAGGTTGTCCACGTCCAGATCGATGCCCTGCTCGCCGGCCACGTACTTGGCGTTGTCGATTGCCGAGACCAGCAGCTTATGAATCGCCGGAGCGATTCTCTTCTTCGTAAACGCCGCCGTCTCCAGCGCCTCCTGCACGCTCCGCCCCTTGATCAGGTCCAGCACCAGCCGCGCCTTCTGCGGCGACACATGCTGATACCTCGCTGACGCCCGGTACTCTCTTGTCTCGACTGCCATCTCTCGGTTCCTCAAACTTCAGCTGCAGCTTGCAAGCTGTTTTTTCTCAATGCGCCTTGGCCGCCGCTTCCGCAGGCTTGGCGCCGCCGGTGTGGCCCTTGAAGGTGCGGGTGGGCGCAAACTCGCCCAGCTTGTGCCCCACCATGTTTTCGGTCACATACACCGGAACAAACTTCTTGCCGTTGTGCACCGCGATCGTGTGTCCCACAAACTCGGGGAAGATCGTCGAGCGGCGCGACCAGGTCTTCACAACCTTCTTCTCGTTGGCCTGATTCATCGCCTCGACCTTCACCATCAGGTGGGTATCGACGAACGGCCCCTTCTTCGTGGAACGTGCCATAAAAAACCAGCTCCTGACTTCTGCCCTGACTCTTACTTCGTCCTGCGGCTCACGATGAACGTGTCGGTCCGCTTGTTGTTGCGCGTCTTGTAGCCCCGCGTCGGCTGGCCCCACGGCGTCACCGGGTGACGGCCGCCCGAGGTCTTGCCTTCGCCGCCGCCGTGCGGGTGATCGACGGGGTTCATCGAAACGCCGCGGTTGGTCGGCCGGATGCCCATCCAGCGCTTGCGGCCGGCCTTGCCGATCGAAACGTTCTCGTGGTCGGTATTGCCCACCTGGCCGACCGTCGCCATGCACTCGGCCAGCACGCGGCGCGTCTCGCCGGAGGGCAGCTTGAGCAGCGCATAATCGCCTTCCTTGGCCACAAGCTGCGCCTGCGCGCCCGCCGAGCGGGCCATCTGCGCGCCCTTGCCCGGCCTGAGCTCGATGGCATGCACCGTGGTGCCGGCGGGAATATTCTTGAGCGGCAGCGCGTTGCCCACCAGGATATCGGCATCCGGCCCCGACATCACCTTAGCCCCCACCTTCAGCCCCACCGGCTGCAGAATGTAGCGCTTCTCGCCGTCGGCGTAGTGCACCAGCGCGATGCGCGCCGAGCGGTTCGGATCGTACTCGATCGTCGCCACCTTGCCGGGCACGCCGAACTTCTCGCGCTTGAAATCGATCAGGCGGATCTTCTGCTTGTGCCCGCCGCCGTGGTGGCGGATCGTCAGATCGCCCGAGTTGCGCCGGCCGCCGGTGCGCTTGCGCGTTACCACCAGCGGCTTATGCGGCTTATCAGCGGTCAAATCGTCGGTCGCCAGCGACGTCTGGAAGCGCAGCGTCGGCGTTATCGGTCTGTATGTCTTGATTGCCATCGTCGTTTTCCTTGATGAACCGGCCTCCGGCCTGTGGCCGCCGGCCTTCCGGCCCATCGTGCTCCAGCAAAACCTTCTGCGATTGGGAGAACCTCGGCTCGTCCCCGTTCTCGAATTCCTGCCCTTACAGGTTGCTCACATACTCCGGCAGCTTTTCGCCGGCCTTCAGCTTCACGTAGGCCTTCTTCCAGTCCGGCCGGTAGCCGGCGTAGCGCCCGCGGCGGCGTTCCTTGCCGGCCACGTTGGCGGTGCGCACCGCAGCCACCTTCACCTTGAAGAGCGCCTCGACGGCCTGCTTCACTTCGGTCTTGGTCGCCCCGGGAGCCACGTCGAAGACCAGCGTCCCCTCGGTCTCCTTCACGCTCAGCCCCTTCTCGGTAATCAGCGGGCGGCGGATTACGGTATACGTCGTCGGCATTACGCGGCCTCCTTCTCAGCAGCCTTGCGGCGGGAAACCGTCTTCTGCAACGCCTCGGCCAGCTGCTCGATTGCCGCCCGCGAGAAGATCGCCCGGTCGTACCGCAGCAGATCGTAGGGGTGCACCTCGTTGTTCAGCACCAGCTCGACGCCCTCTAGGTTGCGCGCCCCGCGCAGCAGCCCCTGGCTCAGCGTCTTGCCGTTTTCCACCAGCAGCGCCGTGCGCGTCACGCCCAGCCGGCCCAGAGCCTGGAAGTAGAGCTTCGTCTTGGCTTCCTTGATCTCGAGCGAATCGACCACCGTCAGCTTGCCGTCGGCGAGCTTGGCCGCCAGCGCCGAGCGCAGCGCGCCCAGCAGCTTCTTGCGCGGGAAAGCGTACTCGTAGCTGCGCGGCTGCGGTCCGTGCACCGTGCCGCCATGGCGCCACAGGGGCGAGCGAACCGAGCCGACGCGCGCGCGGCCCGTGCCCTTCTGCTTCCACAGCTTCTTGCCCGAGCCGGCCACCAGCTTGCGGTTCTTCGTGGCGTGCGTGCCCTGGCGCTGCGAAGCGCGATAGTGCTTGACCGCCTCCCACAGCAGGGCTTCGTTCACCTGCTCGGGCGCAAAGACCGCGTCGGCCAGCTCCATCGAGCCCACCTTCTCGCCGTTCAGATTCAAAACATCTACGTTTGCCATCGTCATTCTTTCCTAGGGCTCAGGGGTCAGAGATCAGAGGTCAGCGTTCTTGCCTCATCGAGCTTTGGGGCTGATCCCTGCACAGCCTTTACTGATCCCTGATCCCTGAAACCTGATCCCTGTTCGTTACTTCCTCTT
>DATGLJ010000139.1:0-3767 GCA_035294185.1 Occallatibacter sp.
GTGGCCGATCCGGCGTTTTTCCAGGATGAAAGGTAGAAGAGCGCAAGCGACCCGGTGCTGTTCTGTTCGGCTGCGGTTTTGGCGCTGCGCAGCTGGCCGGCCCAGTAGATGCCGCCATTCCAGGCCGGCGTCAGGTCGCTGGCCGCGCTGTCGCCGCCAAACAGTTCGGCAAGGATGTGCAGATCGAGCTGGCCCACCTGGCCGATGTCGTAGGGCCGGTAGGCGGCATCCACCAGCGGGTGTATATCCGGCAGGAGCGGAACCGAAGGGATATGCTTCTTCTCGTACTCGCGCGGGTTGATGATCTCCCAGGTGGATGTGGGCGGACGGTCGAGCGCGCCGGCAAAGGCCGCCTCCCGGCCCTCGTCCATCCACACGTCCTGCTCAAAGCTCAGGCCCTCGCGATAGGGAAAGAGCATCTCCTCGGACAGCAGCAGTGGCGCGCGCGCCATGACCGGCGAATCGGACCCGGTCATCTGCTCCTTCACCACATCGAGCACCTCGGGATCCTTGATCAGGCTCTTGCCCATTGGCTTGAGCACGTAATCCATCATCACGGCCGTAGCCTGGCCTTCGGCGACGGCATCGCGCGCCGTGTCCATCTCATCTTTGGCCAGGTGGTCGGTGTCGCTGGAAGAGTCGGTGGAGACATCGTCCGGCGTCTGGTCGTCCCACTTCTCGAGGTTCGAATGCTGATCCTGCAGCGCATGGGTGAGTTCGTGGGCCAGCACCGGCTTCTGCTCGTCGGCGTCCACCCAGTCGAGCAGGTTCACGGTTTTGGTCCTGGAGTCGTAGTAGGCTTCGATCTGCTCCTTGAGCAAAGCCACCAGGAAGGGCCTCAACTGGAAGTCGCGGTCGAGCAGGCCGAACTTCTTGAGCACGATTTCATCCCGCTGCAGCCGTTTGGCGCCCTCGTCGTCGTTAAACTTCTCGTCGAGGTATTTCTCCACCTCGGCGCGGGTAGTCAGCCGGCGCTTGACCGTGCTCCTGACGGGCAGCCCGGTCTCCTGCGAGGAGAACTGGATCAGCTCGTCAACCAGCGCGAAGAGCTGCCGGGCCTGTTCGGGCGTGATGCGGGTATCGGGCCGGGATGGGCCGGACTGAGCGGGGTCCGGAGCCTGCGAAGGGGTTCGGGCCGGCAGGGTCTTATCCTGCTGTGCAGCGGCAGCGCCGGCGGCAAAGCAGAGCGCCGCAGAATACATTGCAACCCGGGCCGCAGCCCTTGCCATCGACGCCCGCCATCCGTGCCTGGAATCCATAGAATCAAGTCTCCGATCAGTCTTCCGTTCTCCGAGGCCGCCGCGCCTCCCTGGCCGATCTCCCGCCGCGTCTTTTGTTTGGATGCTCGCAGACGCCGCTCACTCCTTCTTACCACCAAGGCTATAATCAGGATGCGGTCAGGCGCTTTCCCTGTGAAAAAACCGGCGCCGGACGGCGGAAGATGCTTTTCCCATGATGGAAATCGACTTGGCGCAACCCTTCCAGGATCAGACTTCCCGGGCCACTGCGCTGGCCGCTCTGCTGGACTCTGCGGCGCCTCCTCATAAGCTGGCAGCCTATCGCGGGGTGCTGACTCCTCAACAGTTGGACGCGCCGGAGCGGGAAACAGCGGCACTTGCGGCAGAAGCCGCCATCCACGACCTCGGCTGGATGCGCCGGGTTTCGGTACGCGGCGAGGACCGCTTCCGCTGGCTCAGCGGCATGGTGACGAACACGGTCAACGACCTGCTGCCGAACACCGGAGCCTGGAACCTGATTCTGAACGCCCAGGGGCGCATACAGGGCGACCTGATCGTATGGCGGGGCGGGGAAGAGCTTTCTCCGCGAAGGCGCAAGACCGAGGCCCCCGGCAAAAAGCCGGCCGGCGCGACGCCAGGCCCCGATACAGACCCGATGCTGGGCACGCCCTTTGCGGGCGAATCCGATCTTGAGCTGGAAATCGCCGCCGACCAGTACGACAAGCTGCTGGCTCATCTGAACCAGTTCATTGTCATGGACGACGTGGAACTGGCGCCAGTGGGCATGGAGCCGCCCGGCGAAGCCGGCTCGGAGACCGCGATCGGTCTTACCGGCCCGTTGGCCGGCGAGGTGCTCGCCCGGCTGAGCCTGCCCGAATTTCCCCACCCTATGAGCGGCGCCGAGATGGAGTGGAACGGCTACGATCTGCGGCTGATGCGCGGATATGGAGCGCTGGCTCCGCATTACGAGCTGTGGCTGCCCACGGCCGGTCTGCCGATGCTCTGGTCCGCGCTGCGCGCCGCCGGCGCTACGCCGGTCGGCTGCGCCGCGCTCGACGCCTTCCGCATCGCCGAGGCTATTCCGTTGTATGGCGTTGACATGATGGAGCGCGACCTGCCGCAGGAGACCTCGCAGATGCGCGCCTTGCACTTCAACAAGGGCTGCTACCTGGGTCAGGAGATCGTGGAGCGGATCCGCTCGCGCGGCAACGTGCACCGGCATCTGCGCCCGCTGGAGCTCTCCGGTCCTGCCCCGGCGGCCGGAACAAAGCTGACGCTGGAGGGCAAAGCCGCCGGCCACATTACCAGCGCCGCCGCGCTGCCGCTGGCTGCCGGCCCGCGCGTCTTTGCGCTGGGCATGATTCAGGCCGAGTTTGAAGAATGCGAACAGCCATTTGTCTACGCCGCGGCCGAAGGGCAGGGAACGGCCCGTATTCTCAATTCGCCCCCGAAGCTGATTCGGAAGTAGGATCGTAGCAGGAATTTTATGAGCGATACGCCGAAGTTCGAAGTCATCGACCGCCGCAAACTCAAGGCGCAGGAAGAGCACGAGGCTGTGCCGGCCGCCGAGCGCGAAAAGCCGCCGGCTGCCCAGCCCCCGAAACCGCAGGAATCCGCCGGCCCGCGGCTGGTCACGGAGACTCCGGCGAAGACCGCCGCCAGCGCGCCGCCCGCTGCTTCGCCCGCGCATGAGCCGGAGATGGAACTGCCTCCGGCGCCCTCCGCGCAGGAAAGCAAGGAGCAGAAGGCGGCCTACGACGCCTCTGCGCAGCGCATCGAGGAGATGGCCCGCGCGCAGAATCCCGGCATGGGGGCGCAGCCGCCGGTCACCTTCGAGCAGCTCATCCAGCAGTTTTATCTTTCCGGCCTGATTCAGATGGGCGTCGGCGCGCAGCAGGGCGAACGCGCGCAGATCGACATCCTCGGTGCGCGCAGCACCATCGACCTGCTGGGCATTCTGGCCGAAAAGACCCGCGGCAATCTCACGGCCGCCGAAGACCGCATGCTGCAATCCGTGCTTTACGAGCTGCGCATGATGTTTCTCGAGATTACCGGCATGATCTCCATGCCCAGTGTTCCGCCCCCGAAGAAAAGGCAATGACCGCGGCTCACGGCCGCCGGCCGGCAGCTTTCGGCGTCCATCCTGTCCGATTGCTGTCTTCTGGGTTGCGGCCCATCGCGTCAGCCGCGACTCGCCCCCCGGAACTGTAAGCTGTTAGCTGTTGGCCGATTGCCTTCCTATGAACGCCACCCTCACATTTCTCGGCACGGGAACATCGATGGGCGTGCCCACGCTGGGCTGCGGCTGCGCGGTCTGCACCTCGGCCGACCCGCACGACCATCGGCTGCGGCCGTCGGTCGCGATTCGGTGGCGCCAGAGTTCCGTTGCAGAGCGGGTCGTTGTTATCGACACCGGCCCGGATTTCCGCCAGCAGGCTCTGCGCGCGCTCCTGCCGCGCGTCGACGCCGTCTTCTATACCCACGCCCATGCCGACCACATCATGGGCATGGACGACCTGCGTCCGTTCA
>DATGLJ010000140.1:0-10999 GCA_035294185.1 Occallatibacter sp.
CGATGGGGTTGGTCGACTGATACGTCAGCGAAAGACCAGAAATCGGATTGCCCTTGGTGTCGAGAACCGTTGTCGTCAGGTTCTGCGTCACGCCCTGCGTCACCACGCCTGAAGTCGCCCCGCTGGCCAGCGTCACGCCAATCGAGGCCGGCGGGCAGGTGGAAAAGTATCCGGCCGACGATCCGGAGCCGGCGATCGACGCCGTGATCGCCGTCGTGCCCGGCTGCTCGGCCGTGATCTGATTATTCGTGGCATTGATCGTCGCAACCGAAGAAGTGCCCACGGTAAAGCTCATCGTGCCGATCGAGGACTCGCAGGTGGGAACCGAGGTCACGCCCGGAGGCAGAGGGCAGGCATAATTTGCCGCAGTGACCGTGGAAGGCGCGCACAGCTCATACTGCGTGCCGCCCACCGAGTAGCAGGCCTGTGCGTCGAGCTGGGCAACCTGAGTCTGCGAATAGCACTGGCCGATGCCGGTCGCAGAGGTTTGCCCCGGAAGGGCAAGCGTCACCGACGACACCTGAGGATGCACATACACCGCTACCGGGTTTGATGTCACCGAGTCGGCCGTGGCCGTAATGTAAGCGATGCCGTACGGCAATCCATTGGTCGAAGGCGGCGGATTCGGAGGATTGCAGTAGGTATAGTCGGCGATGCCGCCGCCGGTGTTGCGGTTCCACGTGCCAGCGCAGATCGAGCCGGAAGGCGAAATATCGACCAGCTGATTGTTCGTAGTGCCCCACTGGAAATCCTTGCTCGAGATCGAAACCGCGGTGCCCTTGCAATCGGTTCCCGAGGGGTTCTGCGCCTGCGTCGTTTGTCCGTACGCCAGCGAGATACCCGCGATCTGCGGCTGGAGCGTGATGTTGGCCAGCTGCCCGATCCGCAATCCATAGCCGACTCCATTGCAGAAATTCGCATCCGGGTTTCGCACACATCCGGAAATCGAAACTCCGGCCGGCAGAGCCAGACCTAGCAAACAAAAGAGCGTTAAAAACCGCCGCATGAATCCTCCCCGTTCCGCAAAATGCGCCGCGGAACGGTTCTTTCCGATCCGTCAGAATAATCGAATTCCAGCCGCCCGCCGCCGGGACAGGCCGCATCCGGCGCGGATGAAAACCGCCGGGAACACAGCCGCACGGCTCTCCGCTCCGGAGAGCTTCGGGACGGGCAAACAATTGCCTAGCCTAAGGAAAAAGTGTATCAGGAGCAGCCCCGCTTCGGGATTCGATCCGGCCCGGCCTGCATCCGGCGGCCACGCCAGCCGTCCGCACGGATTTCGCGGAAAAATCGGCGGGAATCTCACCTGCGATACACGTCGTAACCGCGCAGCCGGTCCACGAGCCGGAACTCGGCCGAGAGCGTCTGTCGCAGCACCGCCGTGTCCGGCGCCGGATCGGCTCTCAGCTGCAGGTCGCGCTTGATGATGAGCCAGTGAATCTCCCGCTCCCGCGCCAGCGCCGCCGCCTGTTCGGGCGAATACGGGTTGGTAGTCGGATCAAACAGCAGGACCGGAAACTGAGGCGAGCGGCCGGTAGCAAAATAGAACGGGTCCTCACCCGGAATCAGCACAATCCCGTCCCGCGGCGGAATCTTCTCCGCGGCGTAGCGCAGCAGCTCATCGAACTCCGGCATCCAGGGTCCCGGCGCAGCCATTCCCACCAGTTCCGGAAAACCCGACCGCATCACGGGTCCATCGGGAATCTGCACATACGAAAGCCGCTCTTCGCTTGCGGTATAAAACGCCCCGCACGCCACCAGCGTCACCGAAAACACAGCCGCCAGCCCCGGTGCCAGTAATCCGCGCGGCTCACCGCCTCCGAACGCCGCAAGAATTGCCGCGAAGAGCAGCGCCAGCAGCGGCCAGATTCCATACGTCGAGCCCCACAGCTGCTGCGACAGCAGCGCGCCATGCACTGCAGCCAGCAAAATGAAAGGCGCAAGCAGCCGCAGCGTCAGCCTGCGCTCTCGCAGCAGCACGGCAACCGCCGCAACGGCCGCAACCGCCAGCAGCAGCGGCCACAGAGCCAGCAACACATCGCTGCGCTCATCGGCATCGTCGTAGACAAACAGCGAAGCCAGCGTCCACAGAAACGGAGCCGCAAGCAGCAGGAATCCCGCCGCTTTCGCCGGCATCCGGCGTCCGACGCCGGGAACTCTCCGAGCGGCGTCTTTGGCGCCGGCGTGGGAAACCACGCCCGCCCATCCGACGAGCAACGCTCCCGCCGCCACGCATCCCAGCATCCACAACAGATTCGGGTCGCGGTAAACGCCCGCCATCAGCGGCAACCCCGGCAGCCGCCGCTGCGAAGCAAACCGAATGGTCCAGTGCAGATAGTTGCCCGTCCCGGCGGTGAAATGCAGCGCCAGCAGCGCGCCGCACATCCCTGCGCCCACGCCTGCAAGGTTGTGCGCCTGCAGCCGATTCCGCCCGACAATCAACAGCAGAACCGCAGCAACCACCACCGCCGCAAGAAACGGCAGCCCCATATTCTGCTTGAAGAAAACCGGCACGCACGCCAGCACGCCCGCCGCGAACCCGCGCAGCCCTCCCGCCGGCTCCGCTCGCAGCAGCGCCCAGACCGCGACAAGAATCCAGAAGCAGCAATCGCAATCGTAGGAGGGGAATGGAAACACGCAGTAGATGCCCAGGACGGTAAGCGGCGCAGCGATCATCAGCCCCATCCACCACGCACCGCGCACGCCCTCCAGCAACCGGAGCGCAATCCGCCACGCCAGCACCGTGCCCGCGCCGCCTGTTGCGGCCATATATACGACGTGATGCCAGTACGCCCGCCCCATCAGCCGGATAATCGCCGCCTGCACCAGAAATGTAAGCGGAGCGTGGACGAGCGGAAAATCCCGATAGGGCATCTGCCCCAGCGCAATGCGCGCGGCGGTATCCAGCACGTAAGCCAGGTCCCACAGCACGGCGACATGCGCGTTCTGCCACACGATAACCGCTGCCGTCGCCGCAAACAGCCCGGCGGCCGCGAGCCAGTCGCGCTGCTTCCAGTCAATCCGGGCGTCCCCGCCAGCCGTCACCGCGTGCAATGGCGCATCACCATCCGCGGCGGTGGTAATAGACGCAGCAGGGTTCAGAGAAGATGGCAAGCAGCAGCGCGACGAACCATCCGATCACCGTCCAGCCCAGAAAGATATTCAACAGCAGAATGGCAGTCGAGTTGTGCGTGTGCCGAATGGCGGCAAGGATCGCCGGAAGAAAGTATAGTCCGATAACGAATAACAAAAAGTGCATAAGCGCTCGCCTGCCGCCCTCTGCCAGTAAACTCTACGCAAAGTCTACGCCCGCCGTTCCCATCCGCGGGAGATTTTCACCGGCTATCCTTCTACAATCAAGGCATATGCCCACCCGAGTCCGCTCGCACGCCAAGATCAACCTCGGCCTGGGCATCGGCGCTCCGCGCCCGGACGGCTTCCACGGCCTCGCCACCGTCTACCAGACCCTCGAAATCTTCGACGAAGTAACGGTCGCCGCCCTGCCCGCCGCAAAGACAACGATCCGCCTCACCTCCAACCACCCCGGCGTGCCCACCGACAGCCGCAACACCGCCTGGAAGATGATTTCCCTGGCTTTGGACGAGCTGGAGATCAGAGCCAAAGTCTCCATCCATATAGAGAAGCTTCTGCCCGTTCAGGGCGGCCTCGGCGCAGGCTCCGCGAATGCAGTCGCCGCGCTCGTCGGCCTGGAGCGCGAACTGAGGATTTCGGAATCCTCCGCCAAACCCAACTGGCCTGCGCGCCGCCTGGCCATCGCCGCCCAGGTAGGTTCCGACGTACCGCTTTTTCTGATCGGAGGCGCCGTCCTCGGCCTCGACCGCGGCCAGCAGGTCTGCGCCCTGCCCGATCTTGAACCCTTATGGTGCGTCCTCGCCATTCCCGCCGAAGGCGTCTCTACCCCCCAGGCCTTCCGCGACTGGGACGCCCTCTGCGCTGCCGAGGGTTTGACCCAGGAGGCAAGTGCCGATAAACTAAACAGGTTGAGCCGAGCCTATCTGAGCGCCTTCGGGGTCAAAACCCCGCAGGACGGGCAAAGCTCCTCCGGTGTCTTCCCCGGCGGGGAAGACCTGGCCGGACCTCAGGAAGAGTCCGCGCTTGTCCGCACCGGGATCACGAGCTGGATCGAGAACGACTTCGAGCGAGTCGTCTTCCCCCAGCATCCCTCCCTTGCCGAGATCAAGCGCATTCTTGCGGCTTCGCACACGCCGGAGGCAGCCCTTTATGCCGCGCTTTCAGGCTCCGGATCAGCTCTCTTCGGGCTCTACCTAACCTGCGGAGATGCAGAAGCGGCGCGGAACCGGGTCAGCAAAAATTTCCCGGAATCCGAGGTGCGAACGGTCGTAACCCGCACCCTCCCCCGGACCCGGTACTGGCGCCAGATGATTTTGGGCTAAGTGTATTGACAGCCGCAGCTGCGGGAGGCAAGACTCACCCTCGGCTGCAGAAACGAGTGTTGGGCGATCGTTCAATGGTAGGACAGTGCCCTTTGGAGGCACTTATCCAGGTTCGAATCCTGGTCGCCCAGCCAAAGTTACACGTCGAATCCGGAAGTCAGCCAAAGCCAACCAGCTTGGAGGAATGTTTCAGATGGAAGTGGGAACTCTGGTATCGGAAAACGAGCCGAAGGCCAACCAGCCTGCCGACGACAAGGCCAGGAGCGGCAACCAGCAACAGGGCAAGGACGCCAGGCCCGCTCCCGAGCGCAGGAAGCCGACCAAGCTGAGCGAAGACAAACGCTTCAAGCTCTTCAGCGGCACGGCCAACCCCGAGCTGGCGCGCAAAATCGCCGAGCACATCGGCGTAAAGGTAGGCGAAGCCAAGCTGCAGCGGTTTGCCGATGGCGAAGTCTACTTTCAGCTGCTCGAAAACGTCCGCGGAGTCGACGTATTCGTGGTGCAGCCCACCTGCTATCCGGTGGACCAGCACCTGGTGGAGTTATTGGTGATGATCGACGCTCTCAAGCGCGCATCGGCGGCGCGGATCACGGTGGTGGTGCCCTACTACGGGTACGCGCGCCAGGACCGCAAGGACCGTCCGCGCGTGGCCATCAGCGCCAAGCTCATCGCCGACCTCTTAACCACTGCGGGCGCCAATCGCGCCCTCTTCGTCGATCTGCATGCCGCCCAGATCCAGGGCTTCTTCAACATTCCCGTCGATCATCTCTTCGCCAGCCCCGTGCTGGTCAGCTACTTCCGCGAGCTGGCGCTGCCCAACCTCACCGTCGTCTCGCCCGACGCAGGCGGCGTGGAGCGCGCGCGCTTCTTTGCGCAGAAGATGGGCGCACCGCTGGCCATCGTCGACAAGCGCCGCACCGACATCAACGTAGCCGAAGTGATGAACGTCGTCGGCGACGTCAACGGCAAGACCTGCCTGATCATCGACGACATTATCGACACGGCCGGAACGCTCGTTAAGACGGTAGACGCGCTCTATGCCGCCGGCGCGGCCAGCGTGCACGCCTGCGCCAGCCATGCCGTCCTTTCCGGCCCGGCCATCGACCGCATCGCCAGCTCGCGCCTGGAGCAGCTGGTCGTCACCGACACCATCCCCCTGCGCGACGCAGCCTTGAAAGTGCCCAAGATTAAAGTGCTCACAATCAGCGGCCTGCTCGGCGCGGCCATCGAGAGCATTCACATGGAGACCAGCGTAAGCACGCTGTTTTCCTGAACAGCGATCAGTGGTCAGTGACCAGTGATCGGAAACGACAACGGGGCGGTTTGAAGGGTACGGGCTTTAACCCTTACGTAAACCGCCCAAAAACAAAAGGGCTTGAGACCCTGAGGGAAACAAACCTTCCAACGCAACTACAACTCGCCAGTCGCCAGCAGTCGGTTCACCGGTCTTTTACCGATCGCTAACCACTGGCCCGAACAAAGGGAGCGGCCCCGGAAGCCGTGCCCGACTTTACAGAAACGAGACAAGCAAAATGCCTGAAGTTGTCGTAGCCAGGCCCCGCGAGGGCAAGTTCAACAAGAATGCCGCGCGCCGCGTGCGCCGCGCCGGAAAGATTCCCGCCGTCCTCTATGGCGCCGGCCATGAACCGGTCGCCGTCGAAGTCGATCCCAAGCAGATCTCGCGGATTCTCTACTCCGAAACCGGCCACAATACCATCTTCGACGTAAAAGTCGGCTCCGATTCGGCCAAGGCCATGATCGTCGAGTGGCAGTACGAGCCCATCAAGGACCAGCTCATCCACATCGACATGAAGCGCATCGCGCTCGACAAGCCGCTGCGCCTGCACGTGCGCGTCAAGCTCATCGGCACGCCGGTCGGCGTCAAAACCGAAGGCGGCATCCTCGATCAGGTGCTCCGGGAAGTCGAAATCGAATGTCTTCCTGCCGACATTCCCAGCCACCTCGATGTCGATATCAGCGGACTCGGGCTGCACCAAGTCCTGCGCGTCAAGGACCTGCCGCACTCGGACAAGATCAGGTACATCACGGCCGAGGATGCAACCGTGGCTCACGTCGTCGCCATCCGCGAGGAGGCTGCGCCGGCGGCCGAAGGCGCCGCCACAGCCGCAGCCGGCGAGGCTGCCGCTCCGGCCGAGCCCGAAGTAGCCAGGAAGGGCAAGGCCGAAGCCAAGCCTGAAGGCGGAGCGAAGAAGTAAGCCTTGGCTTCCGCCAGTGAGTCCAGCCGAGCGAGGCCCTTCCTGATTGTGGGCCTCGGCAACCCCGGCCTCGAGTATCTGTGGACCCCGCACAACGCGGGATTCATGGCCATCGACCGCATCGCCCGGCAGGAGGGCGTTGAGGTCCAGAACCGGCGCTGCCGGGCAATGACCGGAACCTGCCGCATTGGCGGCCGTCCAGTCATCCTCGCCAGGCCGGAAACATTCATGAACCTGAGCGGCGCTTCAGTCTCCGCACTGGTTCAGGAGTTCGAAGCCGACCCCGCGCAGGACCTGCTCGTCATCTACGACGAGCTGGACCTGCCGCTGGGAACATTCAGAATCAGGGAGCGCGGTTCGCCGGCCGGCCACAACGGAGCCCGCAGCATAACCGGCGCCCTGGGCACAGAGGAGTGGTTGCGGCTGCGCATCGGGGTAGGACCGAATCTGCCCCCCGAGGCCGCCGCGGCCGGCGGAAGGCGACCCGGCAGGGATTACCTGCTCTCGCCCATGCGCAAGGCGGATCTCGCAGTTCTCGACGAGGTGCTTGACCGGGTGGCGACAGCCGTGCGGCGCATCCTCGAAGCCGGACCCGGAGCCGCGATGAACGAGTTTAACCGGAAGGAAGACAAGGAACAGCGAGCAGGCAACGGCAGGTAGCAAAAAACCGTGAACTGCGAACTGTGTACAGTTAGCCGCCGGCTGTGTGCTGGCGGCTGGAAAAGGAATTCAAATGTCCCGTTTGTATGAAGTCATGTTTATCCTCCGTCCCGATGTGACCGAAGAGGATGCCGATAAGCTGATCGGCAGCTTCACCGCCTCGGTCACCAACGGCGGCGGCGTGGTCAGGTCCGTCGAGAAGATGGGCCGCCGCAAGCTTGCCTATCTCGTCCGCAAGTTCAGCGACGGCAACTACGTGCTGCTGACCATCGAGGCGTCGGGCCCCGTCGTGCTCGAGCTTGAGCGCCGTCTGCGCGTCACCGAGCCGGTGATCAAGTTCATCACCGTGCGCATGGACGAGGAAGAAAAGCGCCTCGCCAAGCTCAAGGCCAAGCGCGGCGTCCGCAGGAGCGCCGAGCCTGCCGAAGCTGCGGCCAGCTCCGAACCCGCCCAGGCCAGCGCGTGATTTCGCGCATGGAAAGGGCGCGACTTTAGCCGCGCCGCAGAGGCGGCAACCATTCCGCGGTCTACGGCCCCGAAGGATTGCCGGGCCCGTCTGCGGCAAACTTACTTTTACTTCTGCGCCAGCGCAGAAAAAGACAAAACAGAGGAAACATCATGTCCGATGAAACTCAGGTAAAACCGCCCGCCGCTGCCGACGGCTCCCAGCAGCCCGCTTCCGGGCAGGGCTCGGCTCCAGGCGCGGGAGCGCGCGGAGCGCGCCCGGCCGGCGGCCCCGGCAGCCGCGGCAAGTTCTTCCGCCGCAAGAAGGTCTGCAAGTTCTGCACCGAGAAGATCGACGCCATCCCCTACCGGGATATCCGTCTTCTGCAGCAGTTCGTAGCCGAGCGCGGCAAGATCGTGCCCCGGCGGTTGACCGGCGTCTGCACCACGCACCAGCGCCGCCTCACCCGCGCCATCAAGCAGGCGCGCAACATCGCCCTGCTGCCTTTCGCAACCAGGCACTGATTGCGGGGCGAAGGGTACGGGCTTCAGGCCTGTACGCGGATTCACGCACAGCGTGACCGGCGCGAGGATCTGCCGTTGCCCTTTGCCGCGAGCTTTAACGCGAAATCGCGCGCCATGGCGGCGCAACAAGAAGAGCGCCCCCGGCGCATGGGAGATTCACCGATGGAAGTCATTCTGAAGGAAGATGTCATTAACCTGGGCAGCCGCGGAGACGTGGTCAAGGTGGCCGACGGCTACGGCCGCAACTACCTGCTGCCCCGCAGGCTGGCCATGCAGGCCACCGAGCAGAACAAGGCCGTCATCGAGCAGATGAAGGCAGCCGCAGCCCGCCGCTCCGCCACCGAAAAGGCGCAGGCCGAGGAGCTGGCTGTGCGTCTTGAGCCTGTCGCGCTCGCCTTCACCCGCAAGGCCGGCGCTGAGGGCCACCTGTTCGGCTCGGTTACCTCGTCCGACATCGCCGCCGAGCTGGCCGCGCAGGGCTTCGAGATCGACCGCCGCAGGATCATCCTGCACGAGCCGCTCAAAAGTGTTGGCGAGTTCAGGGTTGCAATCAAGCTGCACCGCGAAGTCACTGCGCAGGTAAAAGTAACGGTCCAGGCCGAAGCGGCTGAAGAAACCGCCGCCGAGTAATACTATGCGGCCGCAACCGGCCGCATTGCTCCGCATCTGACCGCATTGCAGAGCCTGAACCACGCCCTGGCGTGGCCGGGCACTCATGCGCTGGAGCGTGCCGGCAATTGCCGGCGAATTCCTGCCACGCAATCCTGCCGGCTGCTCTCTTCCTGAGTCTGAAAGGCGGCGGCCGTAGCGCCGGCGCCGATCAGGCGAATCGCGATGAACAGCAGGGCAAAACCTTCGGGTTTATCTCACAGGCACGGGAGACCTCGGCCACCGATGCCCCGGCTCCAGCCGCAGAACCGCGGCCGCCTTAAACCGGGCAAGCCCACGCAGAACGCTTACGTGGAGAGTTTCCATGGAAGGCTGCGCGAGGATTGCCTGCAGGTGCGTTGGTTCCAGAACTTATTCGACACCCGGAGAAAGATTACGGCCTGGCGCCACGACTACAACGAGCAACGGCCCCACAGCAGCCTGAATTATCTGACGCGAGCAGAGTTCGCCGCAAAAGCAAGCGGTAGATAAAGACGCAGGCTTCGCCTGCTTGAAAAACCATACTGCCGTTTTTCACTTTCCCACTGCTACGGCTGCGGCTGGCTGTGGAGTCTCAACAGGTTATTCCGATCGAGGTCTGATCGGCTGATGGGCGGCGACAGTCCGAGGCTAGCATGAGGGCGATGCCAGTTGTACTGGTGGAGCCAAGGTCGAAGCTCCTGGCTGCGTTTGTTGGAGTTCTGATAGGAGCGGGCATAGGCCCACTCGCGCAGGGCGGTCTGGATGAACCGCTCTGCCTTGCCGTTGGTACGTGGAGTATAGGGCCGCGTGAAGCGGTGCTTCAGGCCCCGGGCGCGGCAGGCCTGGGCGAAGGCTCGCGAGCGATAGGCCGGGCCGTTGTCGGTCAGCACAGCGCGGAAGCGGATGCCGAGGCGGGCATAGTCATCCAGCGCAGCAGCCAGGAACGCCAGCACTGAGCTGCGCTTCTCGTCCGGGTAGATGGCCGAGAAGGCGATGCGCGAGTGATCGTCGATGGCTACATGCAGGTACTCCCAGCCGATGCCGGCAACACGATCGCGCCGGTCGCCAGTGACCCGGTGCGAAGGTCTCGCGATCCGGCCCAGCTTCTTGATATCCAGATGGAGCAGGTCGCCGGGTTGGGCGTGCTCGTAGCGCTGGACTTCTGGCTTCGGCTCCAGATCGCGCATTCGGCTCAGCTTCAGACGGCGCAGAATGCGGCTGACGGTGGCGCGGCTCAGTCCGGTCTGCTGCGCGATTCGCAGCCCGGTCCAGCGCTCACGCCGCAGCTGCTCGATCAGGGTGACCTGTTCGGGCGGCGTGGGCCGCCGCAGCCGGTGAGGACGCGAGCTGCGGTCGCGCAACCCCTCGGCTCCCTGCTCGCGGTAACGGCGCACCCATTTGGCCGCTGTTTTCGCGCTCACGCTGAAGCAGGCCGCGGCCTGCTTCAGCGTCATTCCCTGCTCCACCACTTTCCGAATTAACAGCTCTCGACTACGCAGCGTCAGTCGGGCATTCTGATGACAGTCCATCTGGTCTCCTGAGTCGCTTTGCTTCGCAAACTCAGCTTCACAGTTCTCGATCAGATGGACAACCTATTGAAACCTCACAGCTATGGCGCCACATCGTCTTTCAGCACGTAGCGATGACTCTCTCTCTGCTCCTTGGAGTTGTTTCGACGCAGCGCGGCAAACTGCTTAACGAGTGCCTGCACCCGCGCTGTCTGGCCAAGTTCTCGTCGCGCCATGATCTCGTGATAGAGGGCAGTGTCGTCAGTCGGATCGATACGAAATGCTGCCTGAGCTTGCAGAAGGGCCTGATCGGGCTGTTTCAAGCGAAGGTAAAGGAGCGCAAGCAGGTCGTGGGCCGGTGCATATCCAGGATCAGTTGTCACCGATCGTTTTGCTGCTGTGACCGCCTCGCGCGTTGTGGCGACGCCTGGATCTGAGTCCGATAGCGCCTCCGCATACAGATACTGCAAAAGACTGTCGTGCGGGTGCAGCCTCGCCTGCCTGCGGAAGAGATCGAGAGAAGCTGTCTGCTTAAACTGTTGGCTTTCAATCATGCCGATCGCATCCATCGCGAGCGAAAGCTGGGGTTGCAACTTGTGCG
>DATGLJ010000141.1:0-7844 GCA_035294185.1 Occallatibacter sp.
ATTCAGCGCCGCTCCTGCGGGCGGATTCCACGGTGGCGGCTTTAGCGGCGGATTCCACGGTGGCGGCTTTGGCGGCGGCGGATTCCATGGCGGCGGCGGACGCCGATAAGATTCCGCAATCCGAAAACAAAGAAGCCCGTCTGCAAATGCAGGCGGGCTTCTTTCTATGTGTGCGCCCAAGGATACCTAAAGGGAATTACAATCCTTCCGCTGCAATCGCAGCCAGCCAGTCTGCAATCCGCCGGGCTGCCTCCGGATGCGCCTGCCTGCGAGCCGCAGCGGACATCGCGGCCAGACGCGCCGGATCGCCGAGCAGCGCAGCCAGCGTCTCCAGCAGGCGTCCGGGGATCTGCAAGTCTGCTTCATCGAGCATGACCGCAGCGCCGGCAGCGGCCATCGCCTCGGCATTGCGGCGCTGGTGATTGTCGGCAGCAGCCGCAAACGGAACCAGCAGGGCCGGCTTGCCTGCGGCGGCTTCCTCGCCCACCGTTGACGCGCCGCTGCGCGAAAGCACCAGATGAGCCCGCGCGAACCGCGCCGGCATGTCGCTCAGGAACGCCTCCACCTGCCATCGCGAGGCATCCGCTCCGCTTGCCCGATAGGCCGCCAGCGTCGACTCGTAGTTGTGCAGTCCGCTCTGATGCAGAATCGTGAGGCCTGGAACCGCTTCGAGCAGCGGCCTGGCGATTTGCGGCATGTGCGTGTTGAACAACCGCGCTCCCTGCGAGCCGCCAAAGACCAGCAGATGCGGCTCGGCCGCTGCGGGCGGCTCGAGGGTAAAGAACTCGGACCGCACCGGCACGCCGGTTACCTGTGCGTTGCGGAACCAGCGCGCAGCGGCGGCGAAATTGATGGCCGCGCCCTGCACTCGCCTGCCCACCAGGCGGTTGGCAAGACCGGGCATCGCATTCGGTTCAAAGAGCAGCACCGGCACATGCAGCCAAAGCGCCGCCGCCGTGCCCGGTCCGGCGGCATAGCCTCCGATGCCGAAGACAGCATCTGGCCGGTATTCGCGAATGAGCTGTTTACAGTCGAAGATGCTTCGAGGCAGCTGCGCCAGCGACCTGAGCCGCGTCGCGATCGAGACGTTATTCAGCGGACCTGCGTCGATGAGCCGCAGCGGAAATCCCGCCTCCGGCACGAGCCGCGATTCAAGTCCTCGCGCGGTGCCGACGAACAGCACCTCGGCCGCGTGGCGGCCGGCAAGCTCGCGCGCCACAGCCAGAGCGGGAATAATATGCCCGCCGGTGCCGCCGCCGGCGATGAGTATGCGCAGGTTCGAGTTCATAGTTGGCAGTTCACAGACAGCTCGTAGTTTGCACCCGTTTAGTTTGCGCTCATCGCCGGCCCGCGTCTGTCATTCCACCTGCCGGGTAATGTTCAGCAGGATCCCGATGCTGGCCAGCGTAAAGAAGAGCGACGTGCCGCCCTTCGAGATCAATGGCAGCGGGATTCCCTTGGTGGGCACCAGCGACAGCACTACGCTGATGTTGAAGAAGGCCTGCAGCAGGATTGTCGTTGTAATGCCGAAGGCCACCATCCGCGAAAACGGGTCCTGCGAGCGGAAGACGGCGCGAAGACCGCGCGCGGCGAAGACCACAAACAGCGTAACGATGAGCATCGCGCCGATGAAGCCCAGCTCCTCGGCGATGTTGGCGAAGATAAAATCAGTCGAGGCCTCGGGCAGATAGAAGAGCTTCTGCATGCCTTCCATGTAGCCGCGGCCGGCAAACCCGCCCGTGCCCACGGCGATCAGCGACTGGTTGATGTGAAAACCTGCGCCCTGCGGGTCTGCGGCCGGATTCATAAACGCCAGCATGCGCGCCCGCCGCCACGGAACCAGAAACAGAAGGCCGCAGAGAAACGGCATCGCCGCCAGCGCGGCGCCGGCCAGGTACTTCCACTCCATGCCGGCCAGCACCAGCATCATAGCCGTTACGCCGCCCAGCACCAGCGCCGTGCCCAGGTCGGGCTGCTTCACAATCAGCAGCATGAACAGCACCGGCACGATTGCCGCGCGCAGCAGCGTATTCTTCCAGTCGCGCATCGCGTCGAGCCGGTTGTGCAGGAACCAGGCGAGGAACAGCACCAGCACCGGCTTGGCGATTTCCGATGGCTGAAACGTAAAGAATTCGCCGAAGCGGATCCAGCGGTGCGTATTGTGCGAGCCGGGAAACAGGAACACGGCGACGAGCAGCAGGGTGGTAATGGAAAGCGCAGGATAAATAAACCGCGGCGAGTTATAGCGGCGCGCGTCGATGTGCATCAGCGCCAGCATGGCAAGGCCGCCGGCCACGGCCCACACCGCCTGATCGATAAGAAATGTGTACGGCGAGTGGTACCGCTCCTGCGCCACGACGGCAGAGGCCGAAAAAACCATCACCAGACCGGCGACGACGAGCAGCAGGGTGGTGAAGAACATCCATTTGTCAACGCCGACGCGCTTGGCCATGATGCGGTAAAGAACCCTTCGGCGGGACAGCGCCCGCAGGTTCCAGCATAGCCGCGGGAGCGGTACAGCGCGCAATCGGCCGGCTCTGCGAGGTATTTGAACAGTAATGCGGGGAGCAGGGACCGGAAAAAACAAGCCGCGATCTATGCGGGCCGGGTTTCTGCGGCAGCCGCGATACGCCATTTCCCGCGGCAGGCTCGAAAGCTTCTTCTAATGGCCGGAAGCCGTCCTTACCGGGCGTAGCTCGTTCACCAGCTCCTTGAACACCCGGCCGCGGTGCTCGTAATTCTCGAACTGATCGAAGCTTGAGCATGCCGGCGCCAGCAGCACCACCTCGCCCGGCCGGGCGGCCGCCGCCGCGGCATTCACCGCCTTTTCCAGCGTCGCGCACGAGTGCAGGCTGACCACTCCGCGCAACTGCGATTCAATCTTCGCTGCCGCCGACCCGATGGTGTAGACCGCGCGCACCCGCTCGCGCAGCAGATCCGAGAGCGTCGTGTAGTCGGAGCCCTTGTCCTTGCCGCCCAGGATCAGATGAATCCCCGAAGGAAATGCGGCAACCGCCTTCGCGGTTGCGTCCACATTCGTGGCCTTCGAATCGTTGTAGAAGTCCACGCCGTTGATGCTGGCCACAAATTCGAGGCGGTGCTCGACGGCCTGGAACTTTGCGATGGCCCGCCCGATCGCCTCGGCAGAAGCGCCCGCCTGCCGGGTTGCGCACACCGCCGCCACAACATTCTCCACGTTGTGTGCTCCTTTGAGCGGAATCCTGTCGAGCGGCAGGATCTTTTCGACGGCCGACGCGGGGCCGGATCGATACACCACCCACCCATTCTCGATCCACGAGCCCCGGTCCACGGGGTGCTCGATGGAAAACCAGAGGACATTCGCCGCCGATCGCGCGGCGGCCTGCACCGCGCGCGCGTTGTCAGCGTTCAGAACGAGCGCATCGCCTTCGTTCTGCTGTGCAAAGATCCGTTCCTTGGCGCGTGCATAGTTCTCAAAGCTGCCGTGCCGGTCGAGGTGGTCCGGCGTAATGTTCAGAATCACGGCAACAGCGGGATGGAAGGTCTCTGTGCTTTCGAGCTGAAAGCTCGAAACCTCCAGCACCGACCATGTCGCGTCCGTGCTCCGCTCGATGAGGTCCACGACCGGCACGCCGATGTTGCCGCCCACCAGAGATGGAATGCCGGCCTCGGCGAGAATCGCTCCCGCCAGCGTCGTTGTTGTCGTCTTGCCGTTCGAGCCCGTAATGGCGAGAATTTTGCCTTTGAGAAACTGCGCGGCCAGCTCCAGCTCGCCGATGACCGGCAGTCCGAAGCTCCTGGCCTGCGCCAGCTCGGGCGTATCGAGCGGCACTCCCGGGCTGACCACAATCAGGTCCTGCCGGCGAAAGGTGAGCAGACCGTGGCCTCCGGCTTCGACCATGATTCCTTCTTCAAGCAGCGCGGGGATCTCGCTGGCCAGCGACTCGGCGCTGCGCACATCCGAGACTGTGACCTGCGCGCCCTTGCGGCGCAGAAACAAAGCCGCCGCCAGGCCCGACTTGCCCAGGCCGACGACAAGGACTTTCCTGCCTTTCAACTCCATCATGGGTTTATCCTACGGCAGTTTCCGGCGCGGCAGTTTTTAAATTGCCGCGGTTACCGCAGCTTCAGGGTCGTTAAGGCGAACAGCGCGAAGACCAGCGCGCCGATCCAGAACCGCGCAATGACCTTCGACTCTTCCCATCCGAGCTGCTCGAAGTGGTGGTGCAGCGGCGCCATGCGGAAGATCCGCTTTTTACGCAGCTTGTAACTGCCCACCTGCAGCATGACGGAAAGCGCCTCCAGCAGAAAGATGCCCCCGATGAACGGCAGCAGCAGTTCCTGGCGGATAATGACCGCAACCGTGCCGATGGCCCCGCCGAGCGCAAGCGATCCGACATCGCCCATGAACACCTCGGCCGGGTGGGCGTTGTACCACAGGAAGCCGATCGAGGCGCCAACCATCGAGCCGCAGAAGACCGTCAGCTCGCCCACCGGCGGCATGCGCTGCAACTCGAGGTAGTCGGCGAAGACAACATGCCCGCTCACGTAGGTGAGCACGGCAAGAGCGCCGGCGGCGATGATGGTGCAGCCGATGGCCAGGCCGTCCAGACCGTCGGTAAGGTTTACCGCGTTTGACGAGAGCGAAAGCCACAGCACGACCCAGACGACGAACGGCGCGAAAGCCAGCGGCCACAGGTGCGGCAGCGTGGCCGGCCAGTGATGCCACATCAGATCCGGCCGCAGGCTTTTTACAAACGGCACGCTCAGACGCGTATTGAAAACCTTGAACTGATCAAGGATCACCAGCGCGACCGCGACTATCAGCCCGACAACTCCCTGCCAGAACAATTTGGCCCGCGCCGTAAGGCCCAGGCTGCGCCGCCTGACTACCTTGATGTAATCGTCGGCAAAGCCGATGGCGCCGAAAGCGGCCGTCGAAAATACCGCGAGCCATACGAAGGGATTCGAGGGGTCGGCCCACAGCGCCGTGGGGAGCAGAATGGCGATGCAGATGAGCACGCCGCCCATCGTCGGCGTTCCCGTCTTTTTGAAGTGCGACTGCGGCCCGTCCTCGCGCACAAACTGTCCGATCTGGAACTCACGCAGCTTCTGGATCACCCACGGTCCGATGAAAAGGGCGATCAACAGCGCCGTAAGCGATGCAAATGCCGTGCGAAAAGTCAGATAGCGAAAGATGCGGAAAGGGTGAAAGAACGGGAACAGCTTTTCGTAGAGCAGCCAGTAAAGCAAGGAGCCTCCAATTCCGATCTGAGGCGGGATTTGAGCTTGATTTTACAAGCCCGCGGCGGCCCGGCCGCATTCCGGGTGATAGGCTCATAACTATGGAGACGACCTGCAGCCGCTGCCACCAGACCGTGGAGCCTGGCGCAAGCTTCTGCCCGTACTGCGGGCTGCCGCAGCTTGTCTACAACGCCGACGCCGAGGCGCAGGAGTCAGGCCAGCCTGGGCAGTGGAATCAGGCGGTCCGCGACGCGGGCAGCATCGCATGGCGGCCGGCTCTGCGTTCAACTGCCGCGCTCGCCATTCCGGCCGGCGTTCTCTGCGCGTTTCTGTGGCCCGAGGGCGGAATTCTGGGGCTGGTGCTGATGGGCGTCACCGCCGTCTGGGCGGTCTCGCTCTACATGCGCAGCCAGCAGCCGGCGTGGATTACCGTCGGCGCCGGAGCGCGCATCGGCCTGGTAACCGGCATCCTGGGCAGTTGGACGGCCTCCGCCACTGCCGCCGCAGGCCTTTACGCCATGCGCTATTGGCTGCACCAGGGCCATATCTTCGACAACTTCTGGGAGAGCCTGATCAACCGGCAGGTTGCGCAGGAGTGGGCCTCGATGGGCGTCGATGCGCAGACTGCGGCCACGCTTAAGGCCATCCTGCTTTCGCCCGCAGGACGGGCCGCATGGGTTCTCTGCAGCATGAGCTTTCTTGTCGCGGTTTCGCTGTTGTTCGCCATCGCCGGGGGAGCCCTCGGCGCGCGCATGCAGGTTCGCCACCGGCGGCGCCGGGGTATTTAAGACCGGCGTGCCGCGATGCCTTAGAATTTAGAACGATGGCAAGTGCGGCGCCAATTGAGTTGTGGCATGCGGAAAAGGTGGCCACGCAGGCTTCGGTGATGGCCGCGTCGAACGGCATCCGGTATGCAGCCTGGGGCGAAACCCGCATCTCCGACGCCGATCTGGAACGGCTCGTCAGCGCCGTGCCTGCTCCGCTGTCTGCGGCCCTCAGCCAGCGCGCCTACTACTTCGTGCCGCTGGCGATTGCCGACACCGGCGAAACGCTGATTGCGCCCGGTTACAGCGTGGAGCTGGGCGATCGAGCCATCTGCCACCGCAATGCGAATTTCGGCTCGACCGAGGTTGTATTCCTCTCCACCCGCCTTGTCGAAGACCGCTTCGGTCTGGCCTTCGAGTTCTTTATCAACATTGGGCACAATTTTGTAGAGGTTGCAGGCGTGCCCGAGAGCTTTGCCGCGCTGGCATGGTCGCAGGCCGAGGCGCAGGTGCGCGGCGAAACCAGCCAGGACGCCTGGGAGATGCGGCGGCGCGCGCAGGAGTCGCGGCCGGGGCAGCGGAACGGGCAGATCGACGAACGCGCGCGGAACAGTTATTTCGAATCGGCGTTCTCGGACGCGCTGGCTATCTATATGCTTTCGCTCGCCGTGGACTTCGACTACCACGACCTGCGCGAACGCGAGTACCCGCTGCTGGCCGCGCCGGCGCTGGCCGAGCGGCTGCGGCACGTGGCTGCGCTGTTTCCGCCCAATGCGGGATACGAATTTCAGATTCATTACCGGCGCAAGGGATAACCGGTCCGCTCATCAGCCGTGCGCGTGGTTCGAAGGCCGGTCGCGCAGGATGCCTTCGCCCTTCGTAAGCCAGGCAACACCGAAGGCCGCCAGGGCCAGCGATTCGCTCCAGAACAGCAGTCCGCTCGGCCGTATCGCCCGCCTCCACGCATCCAGCGTGATTACGATCATCGCAAACATGCACGCAATGATGGTGAAACCGCATGCAGCGTAGATGCGGTTGCGATGGCGCTTGCGGCGGGTAAGCGGTGCATGCGGAGCGGACCTGCGGAAAAGAACCAGGCAGAAAAAGGCAAGGACGAGAAACATGAGGGCGGCGAAGCCGGTGTGAATGAAGCCGATTTCGACCTCCAGAGGGGTGTATCTGGCCATGCCGGGATCGACGGATGGAAAGATCGCGACGCCGAAGGTAAAAAGTCCGGCGAGATAGCCGGTAATTTCGTCCACCAGATCGTATCCCCGCGAGCAGACCAGAAACGCGGCAATCGCACAGAGGCTGCCGACCAGATAATCGTGCATCGGCGTATGGTAGTAGTCGCTGATAGAGCGCTCGATGAGCGGGCTGGGCAGGGCGTGCGCGGGCCCGAGCAGGCCGATGAGAAGATTGCCGCAGGCAAGCGCGGCCGGCAGCGAAAGCGCAATGAGTCCCACGGCGCGGCGCATCGCGTAGTAGGAGAGGACGGCAGGATTCCTGCTGGCCGTGCGAACTGCCATTGCGGCTCCGGTGATGGAGTGGCTTTCAGCAGGCAGTATAGTACGGAGGCGCTGCACAGGACGCCGTCTGCGGCTTCAGAAGCTCCGCACCGTCCGGCTGCCTCCTTGCCTTCCCCGCGCCCAGCGCCTATCCTGTTCGGGCGGCTGCGCGCGTTGGCGCGGGCATGGATTGCGAACTCTCAGGGCGCCTGAACAATGGACAAGAGGGAATTTTTGAAGAGCACTGGCGCGATTCTTGCAGGGAGCATGCTCTCGCGCATGGCCCGCGGCGAGCAGAAGGCTGCAGCGCCGCGCACGAACTGGGCCGGCAACATCACATACAGCACCA
>DATGLJ010000142.1:0-2014 GCA_035294185.1 Occallatibacter sp.
GCGATCGTCCCGAGCAAAAGCGCCCACCACGCCCTCTACATAGGCCTGCAATTGCGGTTCGATTGCCGGGTCCATCAGCCTTTCCTTGCCCGGGCTCTGTACCCAGCCGGAGTTGTGCACTCCGGGAATGGGCGGATGCTGCGGACCGAGGCGAGGGTTGGGCTCCCAGCAGGAATCGAAGAGGACAAGAATAGGACGGATGTGGTGCTTTGCCGCGATCGCAAGAAACTGGTCGAGACGCCGGCGCGCGGCCCGTGGATCGTGCAGCCACCACTGGTCCTGCAGAAAGACGCGTATGGTGTTCATCCCGATGGCCTCGGCCATGCCCAGCTCTTTGTCATTCAGCGCAGGATCGAATGTGGCGTCCTGAAACATCTCCAGTTCGTTGATGGCATCGGAAGGCACGTAGTCGGCCCCGACCAGCCACGGCTGCTGCTCGTACCAGGCGTTCGCTCTGGCCGCATCCCAGCGCGCCGCGTCTTGTTGTGTATAGCCGGTGGTGGTTGTGGCCGCCAGGATAAACACCGCGGCCGCCAGCCGCAGATTTGAACCTTGCTTCAACATCGACCTTTCCTTCTCCTGAGATACCGGATTTCCGCCACAGTTTCGCTCCGCTCCGTCTACTCGCGGCGGGCGCGAATGACCACGGCGCTCATGGGAGGCGTCAGAATCTGTCCGCGATGGATCGTTTCTCTGGCTTGAGCGGTCCAGCGGCCGTTCGTGTCCACGGCCGCGCCGCCGAAGGTTACGCCTGATCTGCTGTCGGCAGCCGGCGCGGTCAGGCGCAGTACGGATGCATGTTCCATGCCGAGGGCGGACACAGAGGCGCGAGTTTCCCTGGGCGTCATGTTCACAATCACGACGCTGCGCGGCTTGCCTGCAGCTCCAAAAGCATAGGCCGACACTCCCTGCCGCGCGTCGAAGCCGGAGAGCGGCAGCATCTGGTCGCAACCGGCGAATGCTTTGGCGAAGGCCAGCATGCCATAGTAGGGCGCGCCCGCCGTATTCACGCCATGGCCATCGTCCTGAATCGGCGAATAAGAACTGATGAAGCCGAGCTGGTTGACGCCGGTCTCCATGTTGACTCCGGCGCATCCGGACTGCGCCAGGTAAAGCATAATGTTGAGCGTCCATAGCGTAGCGACGAAGGTGTCGCTCACCCCTGGCCGGCCGCCGCCGGAGAACGAGTTCATTTCGCACAGCCGCCAGGGCACGCCGGCCTGCTGCGAGGCTGCCCGTATCCGCTCAACTACATTCTCCAGGCGCGCATCGGGGTGGAGGAGCTGTTCGGCATCGCCCCGCTTTTGTCCATTGCGGTAGTAATGCGTGGTGAGCAACTGGACCTGGCCGCGAGCATCCTGCGCCATTTTTTCCACCCACTCGACCGACTGTGCAGTGTCGGGCGCGGCGAAGGCTGCTCCGGGAATAGCCTTTGCTATGGCAGCGCGCCACTGTGCAAATTCCCTGCGATAGTCGTCGTAGCCGTAGGTGGGCGAACGAAAGGGCTGGCTTCGGCCGTAATTCTCGACTTCGTTGCCGATTTCCAGCGCCAGCAGGCGCGGCCCCAGCACGGCGGCTACAGCGCGCGCTTCTTCGACGGCCTGATCGAGAGTTCCCTGTGCGAAGTTCACGCTCCAGATCGCGCGCCATCCAATCGCGCCCAGAAACTCGCCAAAACCCTCAAGGTCTCTGTGCGTAATGACGGTGTTCCTGCAATCGAAGGCTGAAACGCCGGTCGGCTCATAGCGCGTGTAATTGGCTACGATGCCGCCAGCGCGCAAAACCCCGGCCGGGCCCAGGCCGCGCACCAGTTCCACGTACCGCCGGTTGCCGGGCCGCAACAGGCCGGGCATCGCAACAGACGACATCTCATAGCCTAACCCGGTGAAGTTCTTTGGAACCGTGATGGGGGTCGCGGATGCAACCTGCAGCGAAAGATTGATGCGCTCGTCTGCTCCGGCAAGAGCCGGGCAAGCGACACTCAGAGTGGTGGCGAGCATGTTCCGCAAAAAGC